>JAYWIB010000817.1:0-5634 GCA_043789265.1 Chitinophagaceae bacterium | reverse complement strand
TGTATGCTGGTAAAGCGAACCCTACCATACAGCAGTGGAACAAATTTTATTAAAATGGGAGCATTTAGCTTTCACCAAAAATGGAAAATAAATACAATAGCCGCAACGTCCTCAGCCCTGCTCATGGCTCATGGACAGACGTTGCTTGAAAATAGTAAAAGGTTTAAAAGGTTTAAAGTTGAAGGCTTAAGGTTGAAGGTTGCAGGTTGAAGGTTGAAGTTTTAAAATTAAAGTTGCAACTGAAGCAGTGTAAAACATCTTCACAAGATTAATTTTGAGTTTTATCGGGAGAAAATAAATAAATATTAACAGCCTAAAACATTTTGGGAAAAAATTTACTCACTAATTTTTACTGGCAGAAAATTCGTGTTTGATAAAGGCTAAAATAGTGCATTTTGTTCCGGCACGGTATTTTAACTAACTGTTAAAACTGTTCTCTTAAAATTTTATGACAGCAACTATAAAAGAATATTTCAGCAGCATTGGTGATTACGGAATATTCTTCATGCGCTTTTTCAGAAATATTTTTCACCTAAATTTTGAATGGAACGAATTTCTCCGGCAATGCTATATCATTGGTTACAAATCATTCAACATTGTATTGATAACGGGTTTCATTTTAGGCTTTGTACTTACGCTGCAGTCCATCCCCACTTTAAAAGAATTTGGCGCACTGAGCTATGTGCCGAGCATGGTTTCTATCTCTGTGCTGAGAGAGATTGGTCCGGTAATAACGGCGCTTATTTGTGCAGGTAAAATTGGTTCGGGCATTGGTGCTGAGTTGGGCAGTATGAGGGTAACCGAACAGATTGATGCGATGGAAGTATCGGGGGCCAATCCTATACAATACCTGGTGGTAACACGTATACTTGCCTGCATTATAATGCAGCCGCTCCTTACTTTGTTTGCAGATGCTGCCGCCATTGTTGGGGGCTTTACAGGTTTTAATACGGTGAGTGACATTACCCTGAGCATGTATTATGCAAAAAGTTTTGCCAAAGTAGAATTTATAGATTTTCTTCCTTCATTTATCAAAACAATTTTTTTTGGATTTGCTATTGGTTTTATTGGTTGCTATAAAGGAATGTTCTCTGTAGGTGGAACAGAAAGTGTGGGTGAAGCCGCCAAATCATCAGTGGTAACCGCCTCTATCTGGATAATTATTATTGATGCCATTGCCGTGCAGATAACCACTTTACTGTACTATTAAAAATGTATATGAATACCGAAAGCAGTACAATAAATGAAGCAGCGCCTGTGGATGAAGCAGGTGAATTTTTGATAGACATAGAAGGGCTCCAAAAAAAATTTGGCAACAGGCAGGTATTAAAAAATATAAACCTTAAAGTAAAGAAGGGAGAAAATGTAGTGGTGCTGGGCAAAAGTGGGCAGGGAAAATCTGTTACTCTGAAATGCATTGTGGGCATGGTGGAGCCTGATGCAGGCACTATAAAAGTATTGGGTAAAGAAGTAAAATCATTAAAGGATGATGAACTGAAAGCACTGCGTCAGCGGATAGGTTTTCTGTTTCAGGGTGGAGCGCTGTACGATTCAATGTCGGTGCAGGAAAATTTGGCTTTTGCTTTAAAAAGAGTGGTGGGCATAAAAGATAAAAAAGTAATTGCAAAAAAATCTGCAGAAGTGTTAGAGGCAGTTGGGCTGAGTGATGCATTGAAAAAAATGCCTGCGGATTTATCCGGTGGTATGCAAAAGCGGATAGCGCTGGCACGTACGCTGATTGTAAACCCCGAAATTATTTTATATGATGAACCCACCACCGGGCTGGATACCGCCACCAGCAAAGAAATAAGTGAACTGATACTGCAGATGCAGCGGAAATATAATGCCACTGCCATCATTATTACACATGATATGCGCTGTGCCGAAATAGTGGCAGACAGGGTGATAATAATGAAAGAAGGCGAATACATCGCAGAAGGCAGTTATGATGAAATGAAAAATTCTCCCGACAATTATATACGCTCATTCTTTGATTAAAATTATTTTAAATAAAATTTCATACCATGAAACCATCATCGGCTTTTAAACTTAAAACAGGGCTTTTTATAACCGCCGGCCTGGCATTGTTATTCATTTTTATTTTTGTAATCGGCAGCCAGAAAAATATGTTTTCAAAATCTTCCCGGCTGCATGGTGTGTTTAAAAATGTAGCCGGATTAAAAGAAGGCGCTTTTGTAAGATTTGCCGGCATCAACGTAGGTACAGTAGATGGCATCAGTATTGTCAACGACACATCTGTAAAAGTAGACTTCAGCATAGAAAATAAAGTAAGGCAGTTTATCCGGAGCGATTCAAAAATTTCTATCGGCAGTGATGGATTGATGGGTGATAAGTTGATTACACTTTCTGCAGGTACCGACTCAGGTACTGCAGTAAAAGAAGGACAGCAACTGCAGACCTATGCACCGCTTGATATGGAAAAAATGATGGCCCGTGCCAATTCAATGACAGAGAGTGCTGATAAACTCATTAACAATCTTGCCGACATTACCGGCCGTATCAATAACGGAGAAGGCAGCATTGGCCGGTTACTCAAAAGCGATAAGCTGGTGAAGAACATGGAGAACACGCTGGCCACTGCTGAAACTACCGTAGAAACAGCAAACCGGGCAGCAGCCAACGTTGCAGACAATATGGAGAGGGTAAAAAATTCGTTTTTATTTAAAGGCTATTTCAAGAAAAAAGAACGCAGGCGGATAAAAGATTCAACTGCGGCCGCAGAAAAGAAATTAAAAAAATCTGCGCCAAAAGTTAAATCTGACAGCAGCGCAAAAAAAGAAGATGATTAATGCAGGCAGTATGCAGTAAATAAATAAATTCACTCAATATTTAAATCTTAAATACTTGAGGAATGCTGAAGAAGATTATTAAAATTTTTTTGATAACCATAGCGGTACTGCTGCTGATTGCATTTACTGCCCCTTTTCTTTTTAAAACACAACTGGTAAATCTTGCCAAAAAAGAATTAAATAAAAAAATAACAGGCAGGGCTGATTTTAGCAGCCTCGATATTTCGCTGCTCAAAAATTTTCCTAAACTTTCCATAAGCATTCACGGTTTGCACATAATGGCGGACAGTATGTTTGCCGGCAAAGAGGTGATGTATGTGGAAACAGCAGCGTTTACCACCAACTTTAAAACCTTATGGAAAGACAATGTGGAGATTTACGGAATAAGGTTAGATGGCCCCACACTCCACCTGCTGGTTGACTCCGCCGGTAAAGAAAACTATAACATCTTTAAAAAATATGCCGCTGTATCCACTGACACTTCGGTGGTACATTACAATATCAGCAGCTATCAAATAAATAACGGCGCCCTTGATTACATGGATCAACGCAGCCGCCTAATTATAAAAGCACGTAACATCAGCCATAGCGGCAGCGGCGATTTTATTGCCACTAAATTTTCTTTACAAACCAACACACGTGCAGATTCTGTTAGCATTGGTTTTAAAGGAATAAATTATTTGCTGGATGCTGCAGTAAATGCTCCTGCAAATATTACCGTTGACAATGCGGCCTCCACTTATGCTTTTGCCGGTACGCAGCCAATGGAAATAAATGACCTGCCCATCAACATAAGCGGAGATGTAACATTATTAAATGACAGCGCCACCTCTTTAAATATAAACTTTGATGCACCCACTGCAGATTTTAAAAAACTTCTGCTGCTTGTACCTGGTGCATATGCATCCAACATTAAAAATTTAGATGCCGGTGGCAAGGCGTCCCTCAAAGGAACTGTCAAGGGCATATCATCCCCCTCCTCTATTCCCGGCTTTGACATACGGATGAAAATAGAAAATGGTAACCTGAGCAATAAGCAATTTCCCCAATCAATAAAAAATGTATACCTGGATGCCGCAGTTACTAATACCGGTACTGTAGTGGATTCTGTGCAAATAGCACTCAGTAACGGAAGAGCCGTTATCGGCAGTCAGCCGCTTGCTTTTGCGTTAACTATTGTACGCCCCCTCACGGATATGTATATGCAATTAAATGCAAAGGGCGTTGCAGACCTTGCACAAATCAGCAGTATACTTTCTTTGAAGAATATGACCTTGAAAGGCATTGTAGATGCAGATATAAAAGCAGCAGGAAAAATGGCAGATATGCAGGCAGGCAGTGTGAGCAATGTACAGGCATCTGGCTTTGCTAAGGCCAGCAATCTTTTTATTAAAACAGCCGGCATGCAGTGGCCGCTCAATATTGGCAGCGGCAGCGTGCAGTTTAATAATTATTCCGCAGTCATTAACCTGGATGGGGTAAATATCAATAACACGAAGCTGCATGGGGATGGCAACCTGGTAAATTTTATACCCTATCTTTTTTTAAAAGCACCGCTTGCCGGCAATTTTAATATTAGCAGCAATGCCATTAACCTGAAAGACTGGAGTGGCAGCAGCACGGCCACTGCTGGGGATAAAAAGCCTGCTGCAAAATCAGCACCCTTTGAAGTGCCTGCAGATATGCAGCTCAGCATTAACGCAACTGTGGGTCAGGTGGTTTCAGAAAAACTTACCCTTAATAATGTAAAAGGAAAAATGCTGGTACAAAACAAACAGTTGATTTTTGAAAATGTACAGGCCGATGCACTGGATGGCTCCATGCTGCTGAATGGCAGCTATTCCTCTCTGCACACACCTGCGCAGCCTGACATTTCGCTTAACTATAAAATTATAAAAGCAGATACACGTAAAACTTTTGAAGCCATCAATACTTCCCGAGCACTTATGCCGGTGATAAAATATTTATCCGGAAAATTTTCTTCAGATTTTAAAGTGCAGGGTAAATTGGGCGATGATTTATTTCCGGTACTAAATTCTCTAAACGGTTTTGGTTCGCTGAAAATGGATGAGGGTGTATTGAATAATTTTGAACCGCTACAAAAAATTGCAGCCAGCCTTGGTATTGAAAAATTACAAAACATTGCTGTAAAAGAAATCAGCAATAAATTTTCTTTTGCCAACGGGCGTGTTACAGTGCTGCCGTTCAGCTTTACACTGTTTGGAAAATATAATTTTGAAGTGTCCGGCAGTCATGGTTTTGACAATACGATGGACTATGGTGTGGTGCTGCAGGTGCCGCGGCAGGACCTCGGAAAAGCAGGCCTCACCTACGTTACAAAGCTTACCAGCATTTTAAACAACAAAACAGGGCTGAACGTAAAAGAAAGTGATAAGGTGAAATTTTTTATTAAGTTAAACGGATTGCTTAACAATCCCGGCATAAAAATTCAACTGGCGGAAACTGCAAAAGAGGAAGTAACGATGCTGAAAAAACAGGTGGAAGACCAGGTAAAAAGCAGGATAGACAGTACGAAGAAATTATTGCAGGACACTGCGAAAAATTTTATTAAAAACACCATCATGAATAAAATAAATGACGGCTTTTTAAAAAAGGAAAATGGCGTAAAAGATTCTGGTACTAACAAAAATATACCACAAAAACCTTCCCTGAAAGACCAGTTATTTAAAACCATACTTGGGAAAAAGAAGAAAGACAGTTTATAGAAATCCGGATTTTATACCATAGAAAAACTTTGCTCATTTCGTTTTACATCTGCATTTTCCTCTTCATTAAACACCATGTAGAAACTGGTGCCTTTGCC
>JAYWIB010000816.1:0-1624 GCA_043789265.1 Chitinophagaceae bacterium | reverse complement strand
CATGCGGCGGACGCATGGCTTCTGTTTTACCCGTTCTTACTTCTTCGCTGCCAATGTACATTGGTACATCCAGCACCTCGCTTTTCAACCGGGCAAGCACTTCTTTTAATCGTATCTTTTCAGGGCTTGCCGGTGCATAATTTAATACCGGCTCGTTGGCTGGCAGGGGATAATAAAAGTCTCCGAAATTCATAAGCAATCAGTTTAAATTTTAGAAATAATATTTAGATTGAACAACAACCGTCATATAAGAAATTCTTCGTTGGGAATATGATACAACCAGTGAAAAAAGAAAGCCTTTCCTTGCCTATCCAATTTTTAACGGCTTCTGACTTTATCCTTCATCTTCGTAATATTTTCTTATAGCCTTTATATCATCAGCAGTGCCTAAACTAAATATCTTTTCAAAAGACAGGATCCAGTTTTCTGCATTTCCAGTTGTTCAATATAAAAGTCATTGATAAGCATGTTGCTTGCTATTGAATGGGTTTCCATAAAATCAGTTTAACAATTTAGTAAAATCAAAGCTGAACTCGACATTCAAAGCAGTAACAAAAGAAAGTTCTGAAGGATATTCCTTAAAATACTCATTCACCTTTTCAATTTCATACCCTGCATTGCTAAAATGGTCGGTCATTCTTTTTACATGGGTTTTCCTTTCCTGTGAAAGCTTGGGATGGTTTAAGCCCCAAAAATCAATAAAATCCCTTGCTTCCGTATCGGCTTCATCCTTCTCATAAAAAATATTGTTGGCAAACCCTATCCTGTTGTTAAGTTCAGTGTTATCCTGAAAAAACCTGTTAGTAAAAAAAGATGCTCCTGCATATTGCTCATCTTTTTTGTACTTATTGGAAGTGGTAATTACAGCATAGTAGTTATAATAATTATCTGCTACCGTTCGTTTCTTTGAAGAATCAAAATGTTCCACATCCACCTGCTCTAAAGGTTGCAGATATTTTTCTGTGTAGGCACAATAGTTAAACTGCTCAGCAATCAATTTGTCTCTTAAAAACGTATTGTCGCCTTTTGGTCTGTAAACAATTGACTCTTTTAAAATGTCTGAATCTTTATTTTTTGAGAGAAACTGCATATCAACTGAAATTATAAAGACTACCAATTTTTTCAATTTCATGGATTAACCTTGACTTTTCCTTGTCATCCAACGCTTTTATAAGTTTTTTCTTCAGGCTTATATATTGTTCCCACATCTTCCTCCCTTCCGGGCCCATTAAATTCTTCAGTTCAAAATCATTACTTAATATATCATTGGGGTCATCACCTTCAGGTGATATGCCTTTTCTTGCTGAAACGGAGCCGTCCTCATTCCAATCCAATATTATTCTTTCATAAGGCTTGAATTGTGCTGCGATGATTGGATTGTGTGTGGCGAAAAACATTTGAGTATTGTTTTGGCCACGTTTGTCTTTTATTATTTCCTGATAGATTTCTACCAATTCAAATAAAAAATCTGGATACAAACTGTTTTCAGGTTCATCGACTAAAAGAATTCCCTTATCAATTACTCTATTATAAAAGAGAGAGAATATATGTCCAATTCTAAAAATGAAATTACGGATTCCAGTACTTAGTTCTCTGTAAGGTACTATTTGATTGGTTGACTTAA
>JAYWIB010000815.1:0-1624 GCA_043789265.1 Chitinophagaceae bacterium | reverse complement strand
AGCGGAGCAGCACTTTCTAATATCAGGGGCATTCGTGTAGTGGGCCAGGTGCGTACAAACGATAGCTGGGCCATTAAAGTAAAAGAAGTGCAGGTGTTCAAAACAGCAGGTGCCAGAGTATTGTTAACTCCGGGTGTTGCAGGAGAAACAGGCAAAGATTTAAATGTTGCTGTTTACCCTAACCCTGCAGCAAAAACATTGCGTGTGCTGCTTAACAGTGTAAGAGCAACTCCCGCAACCTTAAAAGTATATAACGCTGTAGGGTTATTGATGACGCAGCAAAAAATTGCAACACAAAATGGAAGAAATATTTATGATGTAGATGTAAGCAGATTTGCAAATGGTGCATACATTTTAAATATCAATAACGGAGTAAACATTCAAAACAGGAGATTTGTGATAGAAAGATAATTATGAAATATTTTCGGTATTGTAAAAGGGTGGAGGATATTTCTTCCCCCCTTTTTATTACAGCTCCGTACTAATATTTGGATTGAATACGGTATGCGTTTATACGACACAAGGATGACAAGGTATTTAGCACCCGATACCGCTTACAAACAAAACCCTTACTACTTCGCTGATAAAAAAAGGAAACATAAAAAAAGCCGCTGATTGTTCAACGGCTTTTTTGTTTTATTTCTATCCATTTTCAATATTACGCCAAACATCATAATAGCCCATCATAGTTTTACTGGTGCTATCATTAGGATTATTTTGAACAACCGTTAAGAGAACTTCAAAATATTCACTTAGAGCTAATTTAACAGCATTGCCCCAATCATTTTTATTGATTGCAATATTCTCAAAATATCTTGTCCCTCTTGCGTTTGCATGATTATTTTCTGAGGAAGTAAACGCTAGTGATACTTCATTTTCATTAATATTTTTAAGTATCAGTAATTTATTATTTGTTGTACGTGCCACTACATCATTCGGGTAATCGTCATCAACATCGAACCAATCACTTTTTTTACCTTGTATCCAGTACAATGAGTGTAAAAGAAAACTGGTTGCTTTCACTAAATAATGAAAATCAGTATTTCTAAAAATTGAACAATAACCATTAGCAACTATTTCAAAGCCACCATTAATTCCCCAAAAATTAGAAGCTTCATAGTCTTTAAAATCTAATGGCACTGCCTCCCTTACGATTTCAAAGAATGAATACTCTTTGTTATCATTGGGCGAATACAACAAATAGACTTCTATATCTTTTATTTCTGATAGCATTACTTAAAAATTATTTCTCTTTTGCAAATATCCAATCATAAACCACTTCAGTAACTTTCTGCCCTGTGTAGTAACCACCAATACCTCCTATAATTGCTCCAGGTATTGCACCCCAACCTGCTGCCCATGTACCTATTGCCGCACCACCAGATGCCCCTCCTTCCGGAGCAAGTCTCTCCTAATCAAAAATTTCCCAGGCGATGTGTCTGCAATAGCCCTGTGTGCAGGATTGCAGCACTCGCCGTCGTTTTAGGGCGAAATCCCTAAATCAAAATCATTCAACTCTTTAAAATTCCTTCCGGAGCAAGTCTCTCCTAATCAAAAATTTCCCAGGCGATGTGTCTGCAATAGCCCTGTGTGCAGGCTTGCAGCACTCGCCGTCGTTTCAGGG
>JAYWIB010000814.1:0-5659 GCA_043789265.1 Chitinophagaceae bacterium | reverse complement strand
CAGGTGTTGTCAGCAAAAAAAATGCAATTTTTAAACCAGCCAACTACTGCCGAAATGCTGGCACAAAGCGGAAATGTATTTGTACAAAAAAGCCAGTTGGCTGGCGGAAGCCCGGTTATCCGGGGATTTGAAGCCAATAAGATACTGATAGTGGTGGATGGTGTGCGGATGAACAACGCCATCTTCAGGGGAGGCCATTTGCAAAATGTAATTACAATGGACAATGCCATACTGAACAGAACAGAAATTTTATTTGGACCATCATCTGTAATGTATGGAAGCGATGCATTGGGTGGTGTTATGAGCTTTACCACCAGAAACCCGGTACTGCAGATAACAGATAAAAAAAACAATTTATCCGGCAATGCATTTATACGATATGCCTCTGCTTATGCTGAAAAAACGGGGCATGTGGATGTGAGCTTCGGATCAAAAAAGGCGGCGTCCCTCACAAGTTTTACATTTTCTGATTTTGGCGACCTGGTGCAGGGCAGCAGTTATTACAGTAAATATCCTGACTGGGGTAAGCGCATGTTTTACGTGGAAAGAATAAACGGGCGTGACAGTATGGTTGCCAACAGCAATCCGCAGAAACAAATAAAAACCGGGTACCGGCAGTATGATCTGCTGCAGAAAATTATTTTTAACACGGGCAAAGTACAGCATGTATTAAATTTTCAATACTCTACCAGCAGCAACATCAGCAGATACGACAGGCTTACAGAAGTAAATGGTGGAAGCATTGCAAAAAATGCGGTGTGGTATTATGGCCCTCAAAAAAGATTGCTCACGGCATGGCATGTAAATTTGCATAAATCAAATTTTTACGATAGTGCCCAAATTACCACCGCTTATCAGCACATTGAAGAAAGCCGCCACAACCGTGGGTTTAATTCTCCAAAACTGAACCACCGCACAGAAAAAGTAAATGTAATAAGCCTCAATGCCGACTTTAAAAAAACCATTGGCAAAAGCGAATATGGATATGGTGCAGAGCTTACATACAATAAAGTAACATCAAGTGCATATTTTGACAACATTACCAACGGTGCATTCGGCCCCACAGATACCCGGTACCCCGACGGAGGTTCAAACACTCGATCTTATGCGCTGTATGGCACATGGCTAAATAAACTTTCAGAAAATATTGTGTTTACCAGTGGTTTCCGCTATTCATTAAACCGGCTGCATGCTCAGTTTTTAACCAAACAATTTTTTCCATTTCCTTTTGATCAGGTTACACAAAAACCATCGGCACTTACGGGCAACATTGGTTTTATCATTTTACCCAAAGCAGATTGCAAAATCACAGCAATGTTGTCAAGCGGTTTTCGCACACCCAATGTGGATGACATCAGTAAAGTATTTGAAAGCGGCAGCGGCACGCTCATTGTTCCCAATCCACATATCAAGCCTGAAAGAACTACCAATATTGAATTGGGTATTACCAAAACCATTGCAAAAAAATACCAGCTGACAGGCTCGCTGTGGTATACGCAATACCGCAATGCACTAACTGTTGATTTCAGCACTTTAAATGGAAAGCCTGAAATATTGTACAATGGCACACTCAGCAAAGTGGTAACAATGGTTAACAAAAACAAAGCATACATATGGGGATTGAATGCAGCCGCCGGTGGAGAAATAACCAGTAATGTTTCATTTGCTTCCACAATCAATTACACATACGGCCGCATAAAAGGGGATCCGTCCAATTATCCATTGGATCACATTACGCCGTTGTTTGGCCGCACAGGCATTGTTTACCGTAAGGACAAATTGACCGGCGAAATATTTGCTATGTACAATGGAAGTAAAGACGCTGCAAATTATAATTTGCGTGGAGAAGATAACCAGGTATATAGTGCTGACCCCATAAATGGATACACGCCTGCATGGGCTACCATTAATGTACGGGCAGCATATAAATTGAATGCAAATGCTACTTTACAACTCGCCGTTGAAAACATTGCCAATAAATTTTACCGGGTATTTTCTTCCGGCTTAAGTGCGCCGGGGCGCAATGTTGTTATTACCCTTAGAGCCAGATTATAAATCATTGCCCACTCTTATATTTATGCCCGGTATTTTTTACCGGGTATTTTTTATATTTAAAAGCAGCAATTGCAATAAATAATTTGCCTATATTTATGTGTAAATCCAAACACACATATGACAGAAGACATAATGCTTACAGGCTGCCTGGAAAACAATGCTGCATCTCAGGATGCGCTATACAGCAGGTTCAGCCCACGAATGTTAGGCGTTTGTTACCGGTTTGCAAAAAACCGGGAAGATGCAGAGGACATGCTGCAGGAAGGTTTTATAAAAGTATTTTCACAAATTCACCAATACCGGGGTGATGGCGCACTGGAAGGATGGATAAGAAGGATAATTGTTCATACCTGCATCAACAGCCTCAAAAAAAACAAAAAGTTCTCTGATTCGGTGGACATTTCGCAGGCGAATGGAATCGGCATCCGGGAAGAAACTATCTCTTCCATTATACATGCCAAGGAAGTAGTGGAATGCATACGGATGTTGCCCATTGGTTACAGAACAGTACTTAACCTGTATGCCATAGAAGGTTATTCGCATAAAGAAATAGGCCAGGTGCTGGACATAGAAGAAAGTACCAGCCGGTCGCAATACACAAGGGCTAAGGCCATGCTGGAAGAAGTGCTGGTGAAAAAGAAAATTATTTTAAAAAGTAAATCAAAAACTGCAGTCATCAATTTATCTGCAGCCACAGGATAAAACACTAACTACCCTTATACCAAAAGAACTTATGTGAAAGATGGACTGGAATTTTGATATAGAGAATTTTGAACGATTGCTGAAAGAAAAAGCAGATGAATTCAGGATGTACCCCAGCAAAAGGGTATGGCACAGCGTTTATAACAACATTCATCCTGGCAGAAAATGGCCTTCGCTGGCGATGTCCATTACCCTCATCGGAGCGCTTTTATTAACTGGCTATCTTAATACTAAAACTGGTGCCGGGCATGAAGTAAAAAAATCTTCCACTCATATTGCATACAATGATATTGCAGCGCAAAACCCGGCTGCTAATTTGCAATTTAATCCCCAAAATTATTTGGCACAAGATGCAGGTGAAGATGCAAAGCAAATAAACGATCATATACAAGATATTTTCATTTTGCCCAATCGCATCACTACCAATATTTCCACAGGGTCTTTTTTATCGTTTAAAACTATTGACAGGGAATCAAATGTTTTTTCTGCACTCCAGTGGGAAAGCTTTTCTGACGCTGCGTCTTTAAATGAAAGTGTATTAATAAGTGATAACACGATTGCTGCTGCGGAAAAAACTAAGGCAACTATGTTTTCAATGCCTGATTTAATTTCAACAGGCGCCGGGGCTGACAACTCAGTTGCAGTAGCTGAATCTCCTTCTTTAATTTTACAACGAATAAATACAGAGATTTTAACTAATACAAAACAGCGTATTCAGCCAAATGGAGGTTTTGCTGAAGGCATGTTGGATTCATTCAATGCCTTGACTAAGCGTGCAATAAATAATAAAATAACCACAGCAAAGAACGAAACAAAAATTACTGCAGATCAAAAGGCCTGGATGGAAAGTTTTGCAGTGTACAACAGGCCGGTTCCAAAAAACTGGAATGGAAAGTTATCATGGCAGGCTAACATTACACCATCTGTGGTGTATAGAAATTTATACAGCACCGTTTCTGAAAAAAATATAAACCCTGCCTCTGCTCTTTACAACAATAATTCCACATCAGCTATCAATACCAGCGTGGCTCATAAGCCTTCTTATGGTTTGCAGCTTGGCGCAGGGGTGCAGTACAGTTTATTTAAATGGCTGAAAATAAGAACAGGACTACAGGTAAATTATACCCGCTATAACGCAAAAGCTTACAATAACGGTCACCCTGTTTCCACTACACTTACTATGGTAGATGAAAACTCGGGATCGCTTTACGAAGTTTACCGCTCTACTCCGTATTCGAACATATATGGGCTTACTCCTGTAAAACTGCACAATCAATCACTACAAATTTCTATACCCGTGGGTGTAGATGTAAGGCTTGGAAAATATGAAAACCTGGAATGGTATGCAGGAAGCAGTCTGCAGCCTTCGCTGCTGGTTGCTGGAAAATCTTATTATGTTTCTTCTGACAAACAAAACTATGTAGCTGACAAAGCCATGCTGAGAAGATTCAATATGAGTGCGGCTTTTGAAACATATATTTCTTACAAAGCAGGCAATGGCTACACCTGGCAGGTAGGTCCTGAATTCAGAACGCAGTTGTTCTCCAACAACAAAACTTTTTTTGCGCTGGGAGAGCGTCTTCAAAATTACGGGCTTAAAATCGGCGTAAGCAAAAAGTTTTAATTCTCTCTCCCATTTACAATTTTACAAATCGTTGTTCGTTAAATAACTGCTCCCAAAAGAGCAACAGTTTTTAATAAAACCACTGCGCCGTACCAGCAGTGGTTTTTTTGTTTAGCCGCAGTATTCAGGTAATTTTGCCGTATGTACAAATTTTTTTTTACCGGTGCCTTCATTTGCTTTTGTATTGTAACGGGTTGCCGGAATCATGCATCCACAGCAGAGGATGGATCTAATACAGAAGATACCACTGCTGTTGCATTTTTTCCTGTAACTGCTTTTTTAAAAGGCCAAATAGCCGAGCTGGATTCAATACAGGTTACTCCGCTCCGCAGAATTACTGTTAACAATAAAACAGATTCGGTGTGGCTGAAAAAAGAAGACATCAAAGCTTTGCTTGCACCCTTTTTTACAGATGAGATAAATGAAAGCAATATGGTTTCTCTTTTTAAAGTAAATAAATTTAATGACCAGTCTGTGAATGCTGTAACCTTTACTTATGATCCATTAAAAGAATTACCTGACACCGTTCACCTTCGTCACTGGGATATTTATATAAATCCCCAAACAGGAAAGATTACAAAACTGTACATTGTAAAAGCAGCAGGCGACAGTATATTACAACTTACCTGGCAAACGGACAAGTGGGCAAAAATTACCAGCTTGAAGGAATCAGCAACCGGAGAAAAACAATTGATAAAAGAAGATCAGGTTATTTGGGATTTAAAATGAATGCAGTCTGTTGAATATTACGAACCGTTCATTCTTTTTTTATTCTGCAATAAGGAATTTGAAGCAGCATGACACAACAGGAATTTTCAGCTTTAACACATACCATACCGCAGCAGCCTGGCATTTATAAATACTATGATGCCGGGAATGGATTGCTGTATGTAGGTAAAGCCAAAAATTTACGCAAGAGGGTAAGTTCATATTTTTCCAAATCGCACAGCAGTTATAAAACGCATGAACTGGTACAGCGCATAAAAAAAATTGAGTTTACAATTGTTAACAATGAACAGGATGCTTTTTTACTTGAGAATTCACTAATAAAAAACTTTAAGCCATTTTTCAACATCAACCTTAAGGATGATAAAAGCTATCCTTATATCGTTATTAAAAATGAACCGTTTCCCCGTATATTTTTTACCAGAAAAAAAATAAATGATGGCTCCACTTACCTGGGACCATTTACGTCTGTGGGCAAAGTACGGGAGCTGCTGGATTTTATAAAACAAAATATTCCTTTACGTACCTGCAAGCTCAACCTTGCCCAGCGTA
>JAYWIB010000813.1:0-1629 GCA_043789265.1 Chitinophagaceae bacterium | reverse complement strand
GTACGGGTTGTAGCAGCATATGTGGGCGGAGGTTTTGGTTCTAAATTAAATATAGAGCGCCATGTGATCATGGCTGTAATGGCTGCAAAAATGGTGGGTAAGCCCGTACAGGTTACCGTTACCAGGCAGCAGATGTTTACCAATACCGGCCTTCGCCAGCACAATGAGCAGAAGCTGAAAGTAGGTGCCAAAAAAGACGGAACGCTTACTGCACTATCACACGAAACGCTTTCGCATACTTCGCCAACATTGGAATTTCAGGAAGCATGTGGGCTGGGAACACAAATGCTGTACAAGGTGCCCAATAATTTTGTTACGCACCGGTTGGTACCCCTTAATATACAAACGCCATTTGCTATGCGTGCGCCAGGTGAAGCCACCGGAAGTTTTGCACTTGAGTCTGCCATGGATGAAATGGCGTGGAAATTAAAAATGGATCCCATCGATTTCAGGGTGAAGAATGATACGCAAACTGACCCGAGCAATGACAAACCTTTTTCTTCCCGGCTGTTGGTAGAATGCATGCGCATTGGTGCAGAAAAATTTGGGTGGAAAGACCGCAAATCGGAACCTGGTACAAATAAAAAAGGCAACTGGCTCATTGGCTATGGTGTGAGCGCTGCTTCCAGGGCTGCACCTTATCTGAAAACAAACGCCAAAGTAATTTTAACGTTGGATGCTGATAAAGTAAATGCCACCGTACAGATGGATGCGACCGATATCGGCACCGGCAGTTACACCATCATTGCACAAACTGCATCGGAGTACCTGGGTATTCCAATAGAACAAGTGAAGGTAGAACTGGGCGATTCTAATTTCCCTGTAGGACCCGGTTCCGGCGGTTCTTGGGGCGCTGCCTCCTTTTGTAACGGTGCCATGGCAGCATGCGAAAATGCCATCAAAACACTCAAACAAAACCGCAACATTAAAGAAGAGGAAAAAGTGGAATTGGCTAACTTGATGAAAAAAAATCAGCTGACAAAATTTGAAGCCGAGGGCAGTGCAGGGCCTTCCAAAGAATTTGACGAACACTCGGTGTATTCTTTTGGCGCAAACTTTTCTGAAGTATGGGTAGATAAAGACACCGGCATGTTCCGCATAAAACGAATGGTGAATGTGGGTGCAGCTGGTAAGATCCTGAATCCTAAAACGGCCTATGGTCAGATCATCGGCGGCTTAACAATGGGAGCAGGAATGGCCCTGGCAGAACAAACCCGTGTAGAACCGAATTTCGGCAATTTCATCACTCGTTCTTTTGCAGATTATCATGTGCCGGTTAATCTGGATATGGCAAACATAGATGTAGTCTTCCTGCCGGAAGACGATAAGATCGCCAACAAGATGGGCGTGAAAGGGATTGGTGAATTGGGGATAACCAGCGTAGCTGCATCCATTGCTAATGCTATATTTAATGCCACGGGAAAACGCATGCGTGACCTTCCTATCACACCGGAAAAATTGATAGAAGCGAAAGTGGAACCGGGCATTAGGATGTAATGCAAATTATCTTTCTGTAAAAAAAGACCAAAAGCAATTAATGCTTTTGGTCTTTTTTTAATCCGAATACGTGTAACACCTGCGGAAACAAAGCATCCATATTCCTCCACTTCATTCTTAGTACTCTGGAAT
>JAYWIB010000812.1:0-1630 GCA_043789265.1 Chitinophagaceae bacterium | reverse complement strand
CATGCTGCCTGTTTATATACATCAATAAAATGATGGAGCCTTATTGCATTGGTGGTTAACGTAAGTTCAACAGGAAGCGTTAATAAAGCAAGTATATTTTACCTGCATCTTTCCTTATTAAAGGTTCGCCGACTGTAAGCCTGATTTTATCTACACCTTCCTTTACAAAAATTCTTGCCAGCGCTTCTATTTCATCTGCCTTGCATCAGGCGGGCCGCTGGAGTAAAACTGTAAGGTTCTTCAGGCATGCAATAGTACAGCGAAGGTTACAGTTGTCCGTAAGAGAAATTTTTAAATAAGTATGCAGCCTGCCAAAGGAATCTGTTATCACAAAAATTTTACTGCAGGAAGGTAAGTGTGTTTACCATTTTAATATATATGCCTGCATACTGCTAAGGTTGCGAAAAAAATGGGATGTTAAATTCTACACTTCAGGTAAAATCTATACCATTGTGCAATTCTTCTAATTATAAATGCTTCTGGCATATTTAATGAGTATATACCAGTAGGATTTTCACATAGGATATTAGATTAAAACAGGGGTTTATTTTTATTTACCCCTTTTTTTATTCAGTCATGTCTGTACCGTCATTTTTAGATTATTAAGTTTTTATCCTTGTACAGTTTTATTTCTCTTGCGTTGTTTGTTTATCCACTTTACGTCAGCACATTGAGCAAGAAAATACTCATCCTATCCAGATAATGATACAAAACATTTAACAAGTAAGGACAAAATGCTATGGCATGCTTATTTCATATTTTATGCTTGTACAACTTTTCTTAACACTTAAATTCTTTTTATGCTAAAATCATCAATAGCTTTTTTGGTAATCGCCATCATAGCTGCAATACTGGGCTTTGGCGGAATTGCAGCAGGTGCTGCAGGTATCGCAAAAGTTTTGTTTTTTATCTTTCTGATTTTATTTGTGGTTTCCCTGGTACGAGGACGAACCGCCAACTAATTACCGGTTTGCTGCCCTGCTAAAATTTTCTTTTAGCGGGCAGCAAACATTTTTCCTGTAGTTTCTTTTCATAATTTTTAATAGCTGATTATGTTTAAAAATTTCAACAATGCAGGATTTAATCTTAGCATGCACCTCGGTATTTTCAAAACATTTTTTATAGTAGTAAATGCTGTAGTATTATTTATATACACATTGCTAAGATTGTTATTTTATGAGTTTCCGGTAGAGTGGGCACAGGAAGGATGGATAGTTTGCAAACTGGCCTGCATAGGTACCGGATTTGCATTGTGCATCAGTATATTGCTTTTACTGTCCGATGCAATTGATTTCTTTTTAATCAGGAAAAGGCCAGTAGATACTGTACATTCATCTATCCCTTTAGCCGCGGCTTAAGGAATATTTTATCAGCATGATATTCATTGCAAAGTACATTACAGTACAGGTGAAAACAATCTGGCCACTTTTTCCGGTAATTGCTTACCCCACGATCTGGCAAGCCATTGTTCCTTATTTATTTTTTCAGCATTTTCTAAATCCTGCATGAATAATTCCGTCATCTCTTTGCCGAAGGCGGTATCGTATACCACAGCATTTACTTCAAAATTTAATTCATAACTCCTGTGATCCATATTGGCGGTACCCACAATGGATAAGGAACTGTCTGT
>JAYWIB010000811.1:0-1632 GCA_043789265.1 Chitinophagaceae bacterium | reverse complement strand
TACATTCATCCAGCAGGTTATCAAAGACCTGTTTGCAATGCCCAAGCTCAGCTTCGGTAAACTGCTTTGTTTCCCTGATTTGCTGGATAGTGATTTTTGTTTGCTTGATGATTTTTACCTGATAGGCAATTATATCCGCCACTTTTGCATACTTGCGTATAGAAGGATTTACATTTTTGAGCCGGTTAAAGAAATCCCGGTGCAAGTTGAGGTCTCCGTTCTTTATGTTTCGGATAGTATTAACTCCACTGGTTACAATGGTGTAACCTTTTTTGGCATAACCAAGATAAACCTGTAAGGCAGCAATTTGTTGCAGCAGATATTTCCTTTGTGTGGCACTTTGATTGAACCATTCACCAGTAGTTTGAGCACTTAATAAGAAAGAAGCAAACAAACCTACTGTTGCCAATAGCAATTTTCTTTTCATACATCACATTTTCGTTCTACACAATATTTTTTGGCTAGCGGCTTATGCCATACAACCTCTTTACATACTCAATCTCACCCCTTTCACTGGCCCGTTGAATGCTCAGCATCTTGTTCTGGTTATAGAAATCTTTTAAATCAACATACTGTTGCTCCAGGTTATCTGAAACGGTATTGATTATTTCCAATCGTTTGGCATCACCCATTTGAGTGGCAAAAGCATTTACTACCAAAAACAACTGGTCAATACTTTTCAGGCTTTCATCCATCATGCCGGAGTAGATGTTGTACATATATTCCAATTCCTCAGCAGTAAAGTTTTTATCCTGTTTAAATAAAGCCCAGGCGCCTTTGTATTCGTTAACCATTTGCACCTGCCGTTCTATAATATCTTTCACCCGGTTATAGTAAGCAAGAACAGCTTTTACTTTCCATAATTCCTGGAAATAATCATCATAGAGTTTACGCTGCTTTTCCACCCAGTCTTTAATCTCATTCAGCTTCAACTGGCTCATTTTATTTTCCAGTGTTTTCTGTGCATTCTGCAGCCAGATAGTTTTGTTTTGTAATCGTTGCATCTGCAGGTCAAGTGCCTTAATCACTTTTTTTACTGCCGCTTTAATGATGTCCGCAATGGGAACTTGTGCATTGCTTTCCTGTATTGGCAAAAACATACAGCACATACTCAAACTCACTACTGCCAATATTTTTTTCATAACATGCTATTTTATTTTTTTAAACTTATTAGTGCCATCAAATACAAGTTTATCTTTAATGTCAAACGAATAATGGTCTAAGGTTTCTGCCTCTTCCAGCAATTTTGTGTCGGTGTTGTAAATCCCTGATGTTTCTTTCACCTTATATTCAGGAACATTGGCTTCACCATCTACCTGCCGGATATAATGCCAACGATTTTGAATTTTATATTCTTTAGCTGAAGGATTTTGAAGAGAGATAACGAGGGTATCAAACTCTTTACCGAATTCATTTTGCCCGGCTCGAATATAAGTACCGGGTATAAATTCCATAATTTCATCTTTGCCACTTGTACCGCAGCCAGAGATAATTAATGTTGCTGAAAGGATAAGCAATACTGTTTTCATACTATCAATTTTTGGAGTGAATAATCTCGTCGGCTAAAGCCTTAATCCCTTTTTCAATATCTCCACCAAACTTTGCAGCATAAGCCTGTACTTTCACTTTTTC
>JAYWIB010000810.1:0-1632 GCA_043789265.1 Chitinophagaceae bacterium | reverse complement strand
ATAGTGAAATAACTAATGAGCAAATATTTGAATGGTTCAATGAGGTATTTGAATATGCAAAAGAAGAAGCGAATATTCCATTGGCTATTATTGACAACAACGAACATGAAGATGGCGGCATTAACTTTTACATTAGCTACACAGGTCCGCTGGGTGGCATGGGTAGCAACAAAAAAGTAAAAGTGGATATTTCACGAAGTGAGCAACTGGAATATGCTCCTGTTATGAAAGATGTTATTATCGGCTACTCTGATATAGAAGAACACCAACTTTTGTGTTATCCATTAGAAGAAGTGTTGGTTGAAAAAATGCGGACAGTGATGCAACGGATGCAGGCAAGAGATTTCTACGACATCTGGTTTTTATTAGAACAACATGGAATGGACGCTGCTTTTCACATGAAGGAATTTGAAAAGAAATGTGCCAGTAAAAAATTAAATCATGTTGACTTTCCAAAAAAATTAGCTGGACGCCTTCCACAATACAAAGGACGCTGGAAAAATTCAATGAATGAACAAATAAAAGACTTGCCAGATTTTGAACAGGTGGAAAGAGCAATACAAAGACACTTAAAGAAATTAAAATTGCAATGAACAGTACCGAAATAGAAAGCAACGTAAAACGAATTTTTGAAAATTTTCAAAAGAAGAATTCCCTTTTGATTTGCTGCTGGCCTATGGCATTTCTAAAACTTCCATTACCCGGCTAAAGAAAGGCGACTTCAACCTTTCTAAAACAAAGGGTGAAATATTATACAAGAAAAAGATTTACTTTAAAGAGGAAGCAACCGCCTCTTTGCTAAGCAGTATTGACAGCATTGCCAAAGATGAAAGCATAATAAAACATAAGCTAAGTTTTGCAATAGTGACAAACTTTGTTACATGAAAACTTAATCAATTAAATTCATTGACTGCAGTAAGTCCTTCCTTTGTTGTGATTAAAAAGGTTGATATTTCTTTTATGTTTGTGACTGGAAAATAAAAATTTCAACAATTGAGACAATAGGGACGGATACAATATATTTCAAGTAATTTATCAATACATTTTTCACATGATAAAAACCATCAACGATTTCGAACGTGTTTTTTTTATTGGGGTAGCCGGCACCGGTATGAGCGCCATTGCACAATATCTTTCAGGCATTGGAAAAAAGGTGAGCGGTAGCGACCGTTATTTTACAACGGATACTTATAACGAAACAAGAGAAAAATTAGAAGCCGCAGGTATTGATTGTTTTTTACAAAACGGCGAAGGCATTTCAGCACAAACAGATTTGGTGGTGGTAAGTACTGCCGTGGAAGATACCGTATATGAAGTGCAGAAAGCAACAGCATTAAACATTCCCATCATTAAACGTTCGGCATTGCTGGCTATAATTGCAGCCAGTAAAAAAACAATTGCTGTAGGCGGCACCTCGGGTAAAAGCACCACCAGTGCCATGTTGTTTGATATACTTAAGTATGCAGGCATGCAGCCAGGCATCATCAGCGGTGCAGGCCTGGTAAGTATTATTAAAGAAAATAAAATTGGCAATGCCATAGCAGGCACAGGCGACTGGCTGGTAATAGAAGCAGATGAAAGCGATGGCTCTATTGTGCAATACCATCCTGAAGTGGGCCTGCTGCTGAACAT
>JAYWIB010000809.1:0-1633 GCA_043789265.1 Chitinophagaceae bacterium | reverse complement strand
TACTATCCAGTCTTTTTTGCCTGGCGGCCTTACCGGGTTTGGTAGGCTTTCTTTTTTTGAGTACAATCAATGCCCGGCGCAGCAGCTCATTTATTTTTTTTATCACTTCTTCTTTATTGCTGAGTTGGGAACGGTGAACCTGGCTTTTTACCAATAAATAACCTTCGGCTGTAATTTTAGCTGACAATTTTTGCTGCACTAAAATTTTTTGTTCTTCATTCAGCAGTGCAGAGGCTGCAATGTGCAGCCTGCCTTCCACCATCGTTTCCACTTTATTTACATTTTGTCCGCCGCTGCCGCCACTGCGGGCCGTGGCAAATTTTATTTCTGCTGAAAAATCCATGCTCAAATTTAAATTATATTGCTCTATAGTTTTCATGGCAGTGCTTACTGCCTTATCTTTATTTCATCAATAGAAAAAAAATAAGGATTTTTGTCCTTAACACACATAGCGTTGACTGTAAAAGCAATATATAATTCGTTAACCGCCCGTAAGGCTTCCGCAAAAAAATCATTTGCTGTATTAATTGATCCTGACAAGGCAGGTAAGGAAGAAATAGAACAGCTTGTTACGCTGTCTGTGTCTGCCGGCGTAGATTATTTTTTTGTAGGCGGCAGCCTGGTTATCTCCGATTATTTAGATGAATGCCTGCAGTTGATAAAAAAGAGTTGCGCCATCCCCACCATACTTTTTCCCGGCAGCCCGGCGCAGGTAAGTAAATATGCTGATGCACTCTTATACCTTTCGCTTATCAGTGGCCGCAATGCGGAACTGCTGATTGGCCAGCATGTGGTGTCTGCTCCATTTGTAAAAAAAAGCGGGCTGGAAATAATGCCTACAGGCTATATGGTAATAGATGGCGGAGCCCCCACCACCGTTTCTTACATTTCTAACGCAAGCCCTATACCCGCTGATAAAAATGAAATTGCCATGTGTACTGCCATGGCCGGCGAAATGCTGGGCATGCAACTGATATACATGGATGCAGGCAGTGGTGCCAAAAGACCTATACCCGAAAGCATGATTCAAAAAGTTGCACACTCCATCCGCATCCCTTTAATAATTGGCGGCGGCATTACCGATCCGGAAAAAGCTTACCTCAACTGCCGGGCAGGCGCCGATGTAATTGTGGTGGGAAATGCCATTGAAAAAGATGCTTCGCTGATTAAGGAAATGGCGGCAGCAGTGCATAGCGTGCCCGTACAGGTGTAAGGATGCTCTATAATTTTTCATTCAATTGTTCTCACTCTTTTTATAAAGTTATCTGCTCACCTTACCAGCCCTTCATCATCTGTATTTTAAATCAAATACTATATTTTTACCGAAATACATTTACCTCAGATGCAGGCAGCTATTGACTCTTTAAAGAAATTATTTGCACAATATTCTTCCGCACCCATTACACATATTGACAAGCTGCCGCAGGCAGGCAGTGAGCGGCAGTACTTTCGCCTGCACACTGCTGAGCGGAGTTACATTGCCACCAGCGGAGTTAATATAAAAGAGAATGAAACCTTTATTTATTTCTCTCATCATTTTGAAACAAAAAAATTATGTACCGGCCGTGTGCTGTGTACAAGCGAAGATAAGCGCCTGTATATACAGGAAGATTTTGGCAACACCAGCCTGCTG
>JAYWIB010000808.1:0-1636 GCA_043789265.1 Chitinophagaceae bacterium | reverse complement strand
AAGGCTGTACAGTATATCCGTCATTACGCAGCAAATTCAGCAAGCCTTTTTCGCCAGGCAGGTGGCCTGCACCCACCGCAATAAAAACACTTTTTGCCTGCAGGATTGCTTTTAATTTATCAGCCCAGTTTTTGTTCCGCTTATCCAGCAATATATCCTGCTGATCCTGCATACCAAATGTGGTATCGGTAAACAAACTTTCAATTTTATCCAGCTCCTGGTTTTTATATACCTGCAGCATTTTATCAAAATATACACGGTATGCCCCGATGCTGTCAATGGCTTTTAATAAATCACGGGCCTGCTGCTCATAAGGTATGCTGTCAAAAACGGCCGACTGAAATTCCATTGTTTCCAATCCTTTTATTGCTTTCTTTTGCTCCTTAGCAATTTTTATCAATGCCTGTTCTATACCACTTACATTTTTACAAGCAAGCATTTTTGGATACAATAGCGCCATTAAAAAAAAGGGTTTCATGCCTGGTATAAATGACAGCGGCATTTGTAAACTGTCTTTAAAAAAGTTATTTACTTTTTCATAGGCAGCATCAGTATACAAATCTTTCAGGGTTTTTCCGTCCTTCATATTCATCAGCTTAAGCCCGCCCATCATTTCAGCCGGATCATCCATATCCAGTTCCATATACACCTCATCTGCCTTTGCAAACACACGCTGCAGTGCATCACTAAAATGTATATCATCCTTACACATCAGGTGAAAGGTGCCAAAAATATAAGAAGGCTGCGAAAGCCCGTTGCCGCTCACTTCCCACAGCAGCGTATTGTTATCTGCATTTGTTTCAAGCGCATCATATTTTGTTTGCCCCTGGCACAAAAAAAATGATGCAGCGGATAAAACGGAAAAAATCAGTTTCATAAATCTATTTTTAATGATGCACTGCTGCAGGCAGTATAATTCAGATGATACCGTATAAACTTCCTCCTTTATCAAACAGCCTGTCAATTCTTTTTTCCACCGCAGCATCTTTTTCCACCGGCGGTGCATGGTGCAGTTTTATCCGGGCATCAAAAACAAGCGGGCCACGGCACCCCCAGTGTTTATTTTCAGTAAAACTTTTAATGCCATACATATCATGCGATGGATTGCAGCGGGTAAAAGTGACCCACAAAAAATTACGCATGCTTGCTGCAATAAATGCAGCATCATCTCCTGCCACAATGATTGCAATTTCTCCTTCACCTGCTGCGCTGCTGCTGTATGCAGCAAGCTGATCATTCAGCACAGCCATTTCCTCCGCAGCATTTTTATAATCAGTAAATTTTTTTGTTTGCAATGCAAGCACGCCGGGCATTACCAGTTGTGCATTTTCAAAAGGATGCAATGTTTTATAGTGTGGCGGCACTTGGGTTGCCAATTTTCTTTTGACGGAACCATACGCTGCCAGCACTACTTTGCTGCCGCTGTTTAATGAAGTGCCTGAATAGTCGAGTGTATCAATAGTGGTGTTGGTATAAAAATGAATGTCTCTTACCAGGTCGATACGCTCCAGTAAATACGTCAGGTATGCAGCAATGTTTTGTGCACTTATTTTATTTTCATCATCAGCAGTGATAAATAAAAATTTAGCGAGGCTCAGTTGTCCCGTACCCAGGATGTGATTGGCGATAGTCAGCA
>JAYWIB010000807.1:0-1636 GCA_043789265.1 Chitinophagaceae bacterium | reverse complement strand
TAATCTTAACAGGCCTGCCCATATCAAACAACAGTATATCTCCGGACTTACCTATTTTGCCTGCTTCTAATACTAATTTAGCGGCTTCAGGAATGGTCATAAAATAACGGGTAATATCTGGATGGGTTAAAGTAACCGGGCCACCCTGGGCTATCTGCTTATTGAAAGTGGCTACTACCGAACCTGCAGAACCAAGTACATTTCCAAAACGGGTGGTAATAAAATCGGTAGTGGATTCCAGCCTGTCGTTTAGTGACTGAATGTATATTTCAGACACCCTTTTGGTAGCGCCCATAATGTTGGTGGGATTAACCGCTTTATCCGTAGAAACAAGCACAAATTTTTTGACACCGAAAAGCAAAGAAAGATCCGCAATTACCTTAGTGCCAAAAATATTGGTAAGCACCGCTTCGCTGGAAAAATATTCCATCAGGGGTACATGTTTATATGCAGCTACATGAAAAACAATATCCGGCTGATACGCAGTAAAAACTTTTTTCATGCGGAGGAAATCCCGTACGGAAGCCACTTCCACATGCATCCCTTTGCCCATTCCTTTCTGCCTCAGTTCATATTCAAGATCAAACAGGCCAGACTCTGACTGATCAAGCAGTATCAGTTTTTTTACATTGTGTCTTATCAACTGCCTGCAAATTTCGCTGCCTATAGAACCTGCAGCACCGGTTACCAGTACATTTTTATTTTCGTAATTGGCCTGGCTTAAACTATTGGGGAGTATAATTTCATCTCTCTGCAGCAATTCTTCAATATTCATTTCCCTCACCTGGTTCTTTTGAAAAAGCCCCCTTGTCCATTGGTTGGCATGCGGCACCACATTAATTTTTACTTTCAGCGGAGCACACAAATCTGTAAGGGCAATTTTTCTTTCCACCGACAGCCTGTCAATCGCAATATACAATTGCGTAATTCTTTTTTCTTTTATAAGGCCTATAAGACTTTCGCCCACTGCATTGTAAATGGGCAGACCTTCAATTTTTTTACCAATTTTGTATTGACTGTCGTCTACAAAGCCCAACAGTGTGGCATTGGCATTGGGATCCTGCTCCAGTACTTTTTTAGTAATCTGCCCCATCATTCCTGCACCAAAAATAATAGTACGGTGTGCCGTATTTGGCTTCCATTGATTGGACTGCGCCATAAAATAAACTTCCTTAACCACCAGCCGGAAAACCACCAGCAAAAAAATAGTAACAAAAAGATTGATTAATAACAGAGGAATATTTACCTGGGAGGTTACTGTTTTTTTTGTATCAGCAAAAAAAACAATCATCCATAAACCAAATTGCAGAAAGGCGAATTTGATAATTCTTACAATATCCTTTATTTCCGAATAGCGGATGATGCCTTTATAAATTGCAAGAATAAATATACAGGTGGTACCAATCAGCAGGTTGGCAATAAGTGCAGGAACAAATTGAAATACATCCTTTATATTAATAGAAAAATATTTGGTAAGAAAGAAAGAAAAAAACAGGGAAAGACTAATCCATACAATATCAAAACAAAATATTATCCAGCGGGGCGCAAAATTTTGTATAATTCTTTTCTGCATATCAGCTTCTTTTTTTGCTCTTTACTAAAACGTAAAAGAGATAAATTCTAATTTGTTCTGCCT
>JAYWIB010000806.1:0-5697 GCA_043789265.1 Chitinophagaceae bacterium | reverse complement strand
ATGAAAAAACAAATTTTAGCAACGCTGGTTTTAATAACAGGCGTATTGGCAACTGCTACAGCAGAAAAAACACAAACACAAACAGGAGAAAGCACTTCTAAAAATGTAGTCCTGATCAGCGCATTTCAAAAACTGGATGTAGAAGGTAACGTAGAAGTGGTATTGTATGAAGACAATTCAAATACAGTCCATATTTTTTCCAGCCCAAATAATATTGCAGGCACATCTGTTACTGAACGCAATGGCGTATTGTATATAAAAAGCAAGAGGGTGAAAGGCGAAAAAACACTGGTATATGTACCTGTAAAAAACATTGAGGAAATAGAAGCGGCAGGCAATGCCAAAATTACCTCCGCCACCATACTCAGTACACAGGATCTTACACTGCTGTTAAACGGAGATTGTAAAATTGATGTGCAGGTCACCGGTAACATACATGTGTTGGAAGGCGATGTAAGTGAAGTAATCTATGAAAAGAAACTTAGCAGAATTTAACCCTTATGATTTATACCTTCCTGATGGTGCAAACGGGTACGTGAAAATGTCAGATGGTATAATACCGGCCGAAAAGAAGTAAGACTGTTTTTATCTATAGCCGGTATTACTGGACACCCTTTGAAAATTATAAAAATGCCGGGCTTTTCTCCCGGCATTTTTTTTTGCAGAATGATTAATTAAAATCGTTGTCGTTCAATTCATCTTCAGAAAAAGACTGACTGCCGAGATTAAACATGCTCCCCATCAAATCTTTAAATTCTATTTTTCCATCCAGCACTTTTTTGCTTATCATGGAATGGGCTGCCAGGCCATGCAGTACGAACTCCATCAGAAGTGCGGTTTCTTTTTCATTGGATGCTTTATAATATTTCTTTACCAATGTATGCAGGCCATTTACTTTATACAGCAACTGTACTTTATCATCATCTTTTGTTTCAAAAAACACATCAAGTGTATTTCCGCCGTCGAACCAGCGGGTGATGGCTTTATAAGGATTTTCCTCTGCTGCAGTTTCTTTTCCTTTTTTCTTTTTGAGTGTATCAGGATTGGGAAAGTACTGTCCAAATAAAGTGCGGATCGATTTTTCCAGCAGGTTATACGCCACCTGGTAGGGGCCTTCCTGTTCTCCTTCGTATACCAATTCAATTTTACCAGTAATGGAGGGGATGATGCCTGTTAAATCACTTATCCATACCTGTGTAATTTTTTCGTTGTTGATGATGGCCCGGCGCTCTGCAGCGCTTACGGCATTTTCGTATGCAGCAATGGTGAGCCTTGCACTTACGCCACTTTTTTTATCTACAAACTCGCTGCCCCGTGCTTCAAAGGCTACCTGCTCTATCAGGCGTTTGGCAAGGTCGCTGATGGTTACCCTGTTCAGTTGCTCTTCATAAATATTGGCTTCCTGTTCGGTAATGGCCAATGAGGTATCCACCGACTTAGGATAGTGTGTAAGTATCTGGCTTTCTATCCTGTCTTTCAGCGGCGTTACAATGCTGCCACGGTTGGTATAGTCTTCGGGGTTGGCAGTAAATACAAACATAACGTCTAAGGGCAGCCGCAATTTAAAACCACGGATCTGCAGGTCGCCTTCCTCTAAAATATTAAACAACGACACCTGTATTCTTGCCTGCAAATCGGGCAACTCGTTTATTACAAAAATGCTGCGGTTGCTTCGGGGAATAATGCCGTAATGCAATACCCTTTCATCTGCAAAGCTCAATTTTAAATTGGCGGCTTTAATAGGATCAATGTCACCAATTAAATCTGCCACACTTACATCAGGGGTAGCTAGTTTTTCGCCATAGCGCTGGCTGCGGTGCAGCCAGTTGATGGGTGTATTGTCTCCCTGCTGTTCCAGTAAATCAACCGCATAGCGGGATACCGGCGCAAAAGGATCGTCATTGATTTCGCTGCCTGCCACTACAGGAATATATTCATCCAGCAGGCCAATCATCTGGCGTGCCATCCTCGTTTTGGCCTGGCCCCTCAGGCCGAGAAACAAAATATTGTGGCGAGACAACAACGCCCTTTCCGTATCAGGAATTACAGAGTCTTCGTAACCAAGTATACCGGGAAAAGGATTTTCTTTTGCCTTTATTTTTTTGATAAGGTTGGTACGGATTTCATCTTTAATACTCCTGGAAATGTAGCCGCTTTTTTTTAGTTCACCGAATGTTTTGATATTGTTCATCTTTAAAGTTTGGCTTTAATTTTTTTTGTGCCGGTTAGGGCGTTTTTTATTTTTATTTAATAAGAAATGTTTTATGATATTAATGCGCTAAATTTTCTCTGCATCTTTTTTATGCCGTTTAGGCGTTAAGGCGTTTTTTTATTAAGCCATCTATAAAAAATGTTTTATGATATTAATGCGCTAACTTTTCTGCAACTTTTTTTATGCCGTTTAGGCGTTAAGGCGTTTTATTTTTTATTTGACCATCTGTAAGAATTGTTTATGAAACTAATGCGTTAAATTTTCTCGGCATCATTTTCTTGCCGTTTAGGCGTTAAGGCATTTTTTATTTTTTTCTAAAATGGATTTTTTTTGGCGTTTAGACGTTTTTACTTTTTTCTTTTTGATTTTATTCTACACAATATCTTCTTATTCCATCTTTAAGCAATGCTGTATTAAAGTTAATAAGGTAGCCTGCATGCAGGCCGGCGAGTTTCAGGTGACTAAATATTTGCGCCTGCCAGATGGGATTTACATTGTCCACTGCTTTTAATTCACAAATAATAATATCCTCTACCAACACATCCACTCTAAGACCTTAATCAAAAATAATTCCATCATAATGAATGGGAAATTTTGCCTGACGCTGAGTTTTTACATTTCGTTTTTTTAATTCATGACAAAAGCAAACTTCATAAACCAGTTCAAGCAGTCCGGAGCCAAGCTCTTTATGCACCGTGTATGCTGCATCTTTAATTTGCTAACATAAAAAGAGTTCGTATTCTGATAACTGATACATAGCTTACAATTTAAAAGCTTCAAAAATTTAGTACAATATAAACGCCTAAACGTCTCAACGGCCAAAATCTTTCTAATATACAGTTTTGCGCTTTCCGCTTTCAAAATCTTTAAATATAAATGAGCCCAGCCTGTCCAGTGATGCAAAGAATGCTTTGCCATTATTGGTTTCGGTAAACTCTGTTACAAAGCGCTGCAGGTAAGGGTCGCTGGCTATCATAAAAGTGGTGATGGGTATTTTTAATTTTTTGCATTGTGTAGCCAGACTCATGCAGCGGTTTAATATTTTTCTGTCTACACCAAAACTGTTTTTATAATATTGCTTACCCACTTTTAAGCAGGTGGGCTTGCCGTCGGTAATCATAAAAATTTGCTTATTAGGGTTGCGCCTTTTCCGCAAAATATCCATCGCCAGCTCCAGCCCTGCCACTGTATTGGTGTGGTATGGCCCTACCTGCAGGTAAGGCAAATCTTTAATTTCAATTGTCCAGGCATCATTGCCAAACACTACAATATCCAGCGTGTCTTTTGGATATTTTGTTTGTATCAGTTCACTCAATGCCATCGCCACTTTTTTAGCAGGAGTAATCCTGTCTTCGCCATATAAAATCATGGAATGAGAAATATCAATCATCAGCACAGTAGATGTCTGGCTTTTAAAATCTGTTTCTCTTATTTCTAAATCATCTTCGTGCAGGCGAAAGCTTTCTGCCCCGTGATTTATTTGTGCATTGCGGATAGAAGCGGTAAAATCAATCTGCTCAAGCGTGTCACCAAATTGAAAAGGCCTTGTTTCCGGATTAATTTCATCCCCGCCGCCTGGCTTAAATGTGTGGTGATTGCCCTGCTTTGTTTTTTTTATTTTACCAAAAATTTCTTCCAGGCTTTTTTGACGGATGCCCTGCTCTGTTTTGGGTGTTATTTTTATGCTGCCCTTTTCTTTGCCTTCATCAATGTATCCTTTGTCTTTAAGGTCTTCATAAAAATCTCCCATACCATATTCATCATTGGTAAGGTTGTATTGCTTATCCAGTTCGTTCATCCATTGCATGGCTTCATTTACATCCCCATTGGTGTAGGTAAGCAATTGCATAAACAAATCGAGCAATTGCTCAAATTTTGTTTTGCCATCCTGTGCCGGATCAAACTTTGAAAAATTATACCCTTTCATAAAGAACGTTTGCAGCAGTAAATAAAAAAAATTAATGCCATGCAATTTATGAAACATTTATCCGCCTGTATTGGTTCATTTGTTAAATAAAAAATCCTCCCGTAATTACAGGAGGATTTAAAAATTCTTCAACTATTTACTGCTTTTTATTGCTGTCTTTTTTTGCAGGCACCGGAGTGTTGGTGATGGGTGCTGCAGGCATTTCGGTAAGGCCCGGCTGTATTGTTTTAAACTGCTGCTCCATCTGATCAATTCCTCTTAAAAACTGGTAGGCCCGTTCTGCATCTTCGTACAGCGGGCGGAGTTTGTTGGTGAGTGACCCGGAAAAATCATCCCTCTCCTGCTGGTACCTTATCTGCATACTCTTATTAATTATTTGCTGCAGCTCGGGCACTGATATTTCGCCCAATGCAGCATAGTAGGCTATTTGCTGTTCCAAATCTTTTTTTACACTTCTGCTTACCTTGTCAGCCAGCAGGGTATCACCGGCACGGTAGCAGGCTTCTAAAAACTGAACTGAAATATAATTGTGCTGCTGAAACCGGGACACCATGCCATAACTGAAATTTTCTTCCAGCATATTTTTATCGCATTTGGACAGCATCTTTTTAGCATCTTCTTTTTTATCATGCTCCGCCAGGTTGATGGCTGCAGAAGCATAGGCCAGCCTGATGCTGTTTAAATGCCTGCGGTTTTCTTCATCAAAATATACACCTGGTTTATTGCAGTTGCCAAACTGAAATTTGTTCATCATCTTATCCACCACCCATTCTTTATTTACGTCGCCACCGTCTACCGGCACCAGCCTGTAGGTAAGGCCATCCTGCCGCAGGTAGCGATCGAACCCAAGGCCAATTCTTTCTGATGTAAAATAAATGGGCCGCTTCCATTTGTTGGCTGCAATGATGTTTAAAATTGCGGCATCGTTTTTCTGCAGCATATTTTTTGGTATTTCAAACTGCAACTGGCTTACCACGCTGTCATCTGCATTCACAGTACCATTACTGCGTACAAGGTTTACATCTACCGGCACCGAAACCTTTTTTACCGGATAGGTGTTGATGCCAAAGCCATCTCTTGTCTGCTCCATCTTTGCCGGATCATCACTGCCTGCATAGTCTTTCATCATGCTATATAAATCCATCGTTTGGTTGGGGTCGGTACCTGGTTTTTGCACAAAATAAATTCCATCTCTCTTTGCCCCTTCTATTTGCTCCGCACTCCATATTGGATCGATGGGATCGCTCTGGTTTATTTTATACCTCAGTTGATTGATGTACCAGTCAATACCCATCAGGCTGCTGTTTATCACACGTATATCCCTGCGTATACCTTCCACTTCCTGTGCATACCACAGCGGATAAGTATCATTGTCACCAAAAGAAATTACGATGGCATTGGGTGCACAGCTTTCCAAATAATCTGTTGCCAAATCACGGGCAAGTGTTTTATTGCTCCGGTCGTGGTCGTCCCATTCCTGTGCAGCCATTAATACAGGTACTGCCAGTGTGCACAATGCGGCGGCGGCATAACCTGCTGTTTTATTGGTTAAAAAACG
>JAYWIB010000805.1:0-5697 GCA_043789265.1 Chitinophagaceae bacterium | reverse complement strand
AGTAAATGTGGGCGGTTTCGTAAACATGCTGAAAGCTGCGGCAGACAATGGCATCAAACAATTTGTGTATGCCTCCTCTTCTTCGGTGTATGGCGATGACCCTGCACTGCCAAAAAAAGAAGAGCGGACGGGCAATTGTTTATCGCCCTATGCTGCTACCAAAAAAACAAATGAACTGTATGCACAGGTATTTGCTGATGTGTATGGATTGCGGCTTATGGGTTTTAGATATTTTAATATTTTTGGCCCACGGCAGGATCCGGATGGGCCTTATGCTGCAGTAATACCGTTGTTTGTAAAAGGTATTATGAAAGGCACACCCGTTTATATCAACGGCGATGGTGAACAAACAAGGGATTTTACGTTTGTAGAAAATGCAGTGCAGGTAAATGTATGCGGCATGCTGAGTGAAAACAACGAGGCCTTGAAAAAAGTATACAATGTAGCGGCAGGAGAAAATTATTCAGTGAACTATTTATACAATGCATGCAGGCAGCAGTTGCAGATAAATACTGAACCGGTATACAGGGAAGCGAGGGCAGGAGACATTAGAAATTCACTGGCCGATATTACCCTGGCAAAAAATTTACTCGGTTATCAGCCCACAAAAAAGTTTGATGACGGATTAAAAGAAACCATAGAATTTTTTAAAAATAAATATACATAACAGGTATGCAGGGAGTGGCAGGTTACCGATACAACCCCAACCGGCAGCCACTCTCCTGCTAACCACCATTTAAAATTATATGCCTTTTATTAAAACAGATTTTCCGGATTTGCTGGTGTACGAGCCAAAAGTATTTGAAGACAGCCGCGGCTATTTTTTTGAAAGTTACAATTACGATACGTTTTCTGCAGAAGGTGTGGATATAAAATTTGTACAGGACAATCAGGCAAAATCATCTTATGGTGTAATACGTGGATTGCATTATCAGCTAAATCCGCATGCACAAACCAAACTGGTAAGGGCACTGCAGGGCACTATTTTGGATGTAGTGGTGGACATACGCATAGGTTCGCCTATGTATGGAAAAGTTTTTTCCGTAGAGCTGTCCGATGAAAATAAAAAGCAACTGCTGGTGCCAAAAGGATTTGCACACGGCTATTCTGTACTGAGCGAAACATCGGTGGTAATGTATAAGTGCGATGCTTTTTACAGCAAGCAAAGCGAGGGAGGCATTATGTACAACGATCCAAAGCTGGGCATCGACTGGAAAGTGCCAGCGGATAAAGCAATTGTTTCTGAAAAAGACACCGTGCTATCAGGCATTGATAACTGCATTACCAATTTTACTTTTCAATAAAAAATACATTCATTGTTACAAAAAATAATTTTAGTTACGGGCGCCAACGGACAACTTGGCCGTGAAATGCAGTCCCTGTCAGCATCCTGGCCATCGTACAATTTTTTATTTGTTACAAGAGAGCAGTTACCTATTGATGATGCAGAAGCTGTGGCGGCTTATTTTGCAGCGCATGCCATTGATGTGTGTGTAAACTGTGCAGCCTACACAGCAGTAGACAAAGCCGAAGCAGAAAATGAAAAAGCCAACGCCATCAACGGCACAGCAGTGGGAAATTTAGCAGCGCTTTGTAAGCAGTACAATGCATTGTTCATACACATTTCTACCGATTATGTTTTTGATGGTACTGCCACAGCGCCTTACCAGGTAACACATCCGGTGCAGCCGGTAAATGCATATGGCGCTTCTAAGTTACTGGGAGAGCAACTGGCTTTGCAAAACAATTCTTCTTCTATTATCATCCGCACTTCGTGGGTGTATTCTTCCTTTGGTAACAACTTTGTAAAAACGATGATGCGCCTGATGAAGGAAAGAGAAAGCTTGAATGTGGTGGGAGATCAGCAGGGATGCCCAACATATGCTGCAGATTTAGCAAATGCCATTATGCAAATAATTGATAAGGCACCGCATTCATTCAACGCTGCTGATCCATCTGCCACCTTATACAATTACTCCAACACAGGTACCATTACCTGGTATGATTTTGCAGCAGCCATTAAAGAAATTTCTGGAAGTACATGTGTGGTAAATGCCATACCCACAGCTCAATATCCAACACCTGCACGGCGGCCTGCCTATTCAGTGATGGATACCGCAAAAATTCAGCAGGAGTTTAATGTAGAAATTCCCGGATGGAAAGAGAGCTTAAAAAAATGTATGGCTTTGCTGATGAAATAAAAATGCAGCCGCTATTTTGAAAAATTGATGCTGCAGTCAAATTTATTTTCACCGGTACCAAGTTCTGCCGCCGCAGCATTGCTGAGCCTCAATAGAATTCCATCATTCTGATTCATGTCGGGAATCATATCCAGCACTTTTGCATAAATACTTTTACCAGTAGCCGTACTCGTTACCTTAAGGATTGTGCCTGGTGTGGCAGTATTGTGCAGGCAATAATATTTTCCATCCTCCCAGCCGCTGGTGCTTTTAAATATTCCGCCTGTACCTTTTTCAGCAGTTATTTTTTCCCTGAGTGTTTGTTTGTCAAAATCATTTTTAAAATAACCGCCATTAAAATTTTTAGCGGCACGGGCTGGGGTTATTTCTTTTGGGGCAGGCGTTTCTTTTACTGCTGCAGGTTCTTCTTTTTTTACCGCTGCAGGTTCCTTAGCTGCCACGGGTTCAGAAGCCGCAGGCTTTACTGCGGCAGGTTTTTCTTTGGCAGGATTTTTTACCACAGGCAATGTTTCATTGCTGATGTCTGGCCTTGCAGCAGCCGCTTTTTCTTTTACCGGTACTTCAATTACAACAGTAGCTGCGGGCGGAGATACAGCAGGCAGTGCTTTTGCCATACCTGATAAGGGCGATAAATCTTTTTTTACTTTAAGATAACCCACAATCAGTTTTGTTCCATTGCTTACCGCATCGCCTTTGATGTTATTCCATTGCTTTAAAGTTTCTACAGCTATTTTATTATAAGTGGTGCTGATGCGGTAGAGGCCTTCTTTTTCTTTTACTGTATGATACACGGGTATCAGTGCTTCATCCGCAGCGGCGGCATTGAATTGTATAAAATTATTTGCGGTTAATGGAATTTTTATTTGCTGGTTAAGGCTAAGTCCTTTTTCCAGTTCCATATTATTGAACGGTGCAATTTCTTTTGGGCTGATATTATACAGGCGTCCTACACTGTAATAATTTTCTTTAACAGCCACGGTATGATTTAAATACAATCCTGCTGCCGATCCTTCAATCATCAGTGGCTTGTTTTGTGCCTTTACAAACAAAGGCAAATAAAACAGCACAAATAAAATACGCTTCATACTTTTAATTTTTTCCAACGCAAAGATGGGAAAATAAGTCGGTTACTGATGCGATCACTTGTTAAGAATGCGCCACTCTCTGGGATAGTAATTATTCACTCTGCCGGGTAAAATCTTTACCCAGCCCAGCGCAAGTTTACGATGCGTAACCAGGTGCCATCCACGTATGTTATCCGGTAAGATAAATTCCTGCCGCCGCAGGTATTGCAGTGCAGTGGCCTCATCCACGGCTGCATGCGGCACGCCTGATGAGATAATATTGCTTACAGCAAGTTCATGATCCGGTATCAGCCCGTGGCGGATAACAGCACCGGTACGCACACCTGCTTTTTTTATGTACAGCGCTGCCTGCAGTATGTGTAAATCATTTTCAAACTGCAGCGGCACAGCCAGTAATTGATCATTTTGCCGGGCAAAAAAATATTCATCACTGTTAGTGATATAATTTTTAAGCACATCTTTTTCAGCCACTGTTGCATTGCTTTTTTTATTTTTTATTTTTCCGGACGGTGTTCTTATTTCTTCTCTTTTTTTTCTGAATACTGCAATAAAAAATCCTTCCCCCTTTAATTTGTCCGGATAAAAGCGGTATCCATATGCTTTGTGAACAGCAGATTGCGATGGTACTATTCCCCATGCCGGTTGTATGCTTAAAGGCACAGATTCCATCGCTTCTTTATTCACAAGCCAGTCTGCAATGTCTTCATCTTCCTGCGGCGAATAAGAGCAGGTGGAATAAATGAGTATGCCATCTTCTTTTAAAGCCGGCAGCACATCGGCTGTAATCCTTTGCTGGCGATGGCTGCAGAGCTGCACATTGTTTACGCTCCACTCTTCTGCCGCCGCCGGATCTTTGCGGAATAAGCCGCTGCCGCTGCACGGTGCATCCACCACTATTACATCAAAGTATGCAGGCAGGCGCTTAAAATCTTTTGGATCATTGTTGGTAACCACTACATTGTCAGCTCCCCATTTGGTAATATTTTCTGCCAGCACATGCACCCTCGTTTTTATTACTTCGTTGCTTACAAGCAAACTGTTTTTGTTAAGCAGCGATTGTATTAATGTGGATTTGCCGCCGGGGGCAGCACAGAGGTCGAGTATTTTTAATGGCTGCTGCAGGTGTGCAGTTTGTATCAATGCCTGTTCTAAAAACATGCTGCTGGCTTCCTGTACATAATATGCACCTGCATGAAAATGTGGATCGAGTGTAAAGGAAGGCCGCTCTGTAAGATAGTATCCGCAACTACTCCAGGGAATTTTGTGAGAAACATAATTACGTATACACAAATCATCTTCCACATTTTTGCCAGGATTTATCCTGATGGAAGTAACCTGCTCACCTGACTGATGTACATTTACAAAATCAATTTTTGAATAGCCAGGAGCATTGCTTATTGATTGTAGAAAAGATGCTGGTAATGTCATGCAACAATTGAACGTCAAAAATATTCAATTTGACCTTGCTATTTTGAATTTTCATTTTAAAATAAAAATATGACTGTGTCATTATTATTAAACCGTACTGTATTTGGTGATGTAGCCAACAGGGGGAATGTATTGAGTCGGCAACAGGCAGATGCTTTATTAAACGACTGGGTTAAAAATGAACGCCTGCAACTGCATATGCGCCAGGTAGCGCATCTTATGAAATGCTGGGCGGCAGAAAAAGAAAATTTAAATGAAGCCGATCAATGGCGGTGGGAAATGGCCGGCCTGCTGCATGATGCAGACTGGGATCAATGGCCCGATCAGCATTGCAGAAAAATTATTGAAGAACTGGAAACAAAAAATATTGATCCCGAAATCATTCGTGCCATTGCCAGCCATGGGCCAAATTATTTTGGTGTACAGCCAGAAACATCCATGGATAAAATGCTGTATGCATTTGATGAACTGAGTGGCCTTACACATGCATATAGCCTCATGCGTCCTGGAGGATATGCTGGCATGGAGTTAAAAGGCGTAAAAAAAAGATTTAAAGAAAAAGGTTTTGCTGCCAATGTAAACAGGGAAGAAATAATGGATGCAATGCAAAGGGCGCAGCTGAGCCTGGATGATGTGATGCAGTTTATTATTGACAGACAGAGTGAAATAAATTAACTATTCTTCCCTGATGTATTTTGCATTCAGATAACCTGGGCTAACTGAATTGTCCCTGAATATTTCCAGTGTATACTTTCCGCTTTCAAGCATGGGTATTGGCGGAGTGCCGCAGTAAAGCATACCTGCATAAATAATATCTGTGTCTGCCACCACGTTGGCGTGTGGGTAGGCATTGATATTTTCAAATTCTTTGTATGCAGTTACCTCTCCGTTTTTTATTGCACCAAATTCTTTGCCTGAAGCAAAAGTCCATGACAATGCACTGCCGCTCATATTTCTTATCCTCATCATTAAGTGTGTATCAT
>JAYWIB010000804.1:0-1639 GCA_043789265.1 Chitinophagaceae bacterium | reverse complement strand
GTTTCAGCTTCCACGCTGCGGAGTGGTGTGTATACGGTTGTTTTGCAAAAAGGAAATAAAAAAATATCACAGCGGGTTGTAATAAAAAAATAATCAATTAAATTTTTAAAGAAGCCGCCTTGCAATTTAAGTGAGGCGGTTTTTTATTGTGAGAGGTTAGAGATTAATGATCAACGACAGAAAATGGTACATTTGAATTATGAAAATGCTCACACTAAACATACCTGACAGCCTTGATATGGACAGCAGAGATATAGCAATGCTTGTTGCAACTCACCTGTATGAGCAGGGCAAACTTTCCCTGGGGCAGGGAGCAGAAATGGCAGGCGTTACCAAAAGGGCATTTGCAGAATTGCTTGGCCGTTATGATGTTTCCATTTTCAACTTCCCTGCATCAGATTTATCAAGAGACGTGGCCAATGCTTAAAACAATTATTTCTGACACAAGCTGTTTTATTATCCTGACCAATATTGGCGAAATTGAACTGCTTCATAAAGTTTATGGAGAGGTGACAACAACTGCTGAAGTTGCTGCTGAATTTGGAGAAACCCTGCCTGAATGGGTAAAGATTGCAGCGGCAACAGACAAATATCGTCAGTGACTTTTGTAAATGCAAGTGGATAAGGGAGAAGCAAGCGCTATCGCACTTGCTCTTGAAACCCCGGGCAGCACCATTATTTTAGACGACTACAAAGCCAGGAAAATCGCTGCGCAGCTTGGCATTAGTTTTACAGGAACCATTGGTGTTATCATTATAGCAAAACTCACTGGCTTCATCCCTTCCATTAAAACTGTTCTTGAAAAACTGAGGGAAACTGATTTTCTTTTTTATGAAGACATAGAATTGACAGCATTGAAGGAAGCTAAGGAATAGGTTGCTTTCCTTGTATTAGTTCTTATGTTTCCACGAAGTTCGGCCGCTGATACAAGAGCCGGAACATGGCAGGTGCGTTGCTGCGGCACAAACAGGACCGATAGACTAAGAGCTGCTGTCATAAATTAAAATTAACCTAAAAAAAACTGAGATGGCAACCTAAACAAAAAACCAATTTTAACGTTAATAGGAAAAATTTTAAATTGAAAATGTAACAAACCGCTTCTCTTTTTTATAGTAAGTCAGCAACATCAACTACATTTCATGATTACATGCTTCCCAATGGTATCACGTTCAAGTGGACATAACAATTTCAAATAAACAACAAACGACCGCCCCAAAAAATTCACAACCAAATCTCTCTCCCATTGTTTCCTATCTTTACAGCTTCAGAAAGTATCATGGCGAAACAAAAAAAAATCCTCTTAGAAAACAAGGATATCAGCAACGGATCAGATTACTCACCGCAGGCAGAGCCGGTTAATCACAACGAATTTATTGAAGTGTTTGGTGCCAGGGAACACAACCTGAAAAACATTGACATCAGCATTCCCAAAAACAAACTGGTGGTGTTTACGGGTGTTAGCGGCAGCGGCAAATCGAGCCTTGCATTTGATACCATTTACAACGAAGGACAGCGCAGGTACATGGAAAGTTTCAGCGCCTATGCCCGCCAGTTTATGGGTGATATGGAGCGGCCCGACGTGGACAAAATTACCGGCCTCAGTCCCGTGATTTCTATTGAACAAAAAACTACCAACAAA
>JAYWIB010000803.1:0-1640 GCA_043789265.1 Chitinophagaceae bacterium | reverse complement strand
TTTTTATTTTTGACAATTCAGCATCGAATATAGAATTGATTACTTCATATGCAAATGCAAAAATTTAAAATGTGTACACCAAAAAAATTCCTGACTGGCTTGCTTTTTTAATTTCAAATAATTTAGAGTAATTATGAATAGTTTCGGACGCATTTTTAAAGTTTCTATTTTTGGCGAATCACACGGCGAATGTGTGGGCATCTGCATTGATGGCTGTCCTGCCGGATTATCCTTATCGCCAGAAGATTTACTGCCCGACCTGGAAAGAAGAAAAGGTGGCAAACAAAAAGGCGCCACACCACGGCAGGAAGAAGATTTTCCCATTTTCAAATCAGGAATTTTTAATGGTAAAACAACCGGCTTCCCCATCACTATTTTATTTGAAAACAACAATACAAGAAGCGAAGACTACACTAAACAACGAAGTATTCCACGCCCCGGTCATGCAGACTGGGTGGCGCATCAAAAATTTGGCGGCCATGAAGATTACCGTGGTGGCGGGCATTTCAGCGCCAGGCTTACAACGGGTATTGTAGCAGCAGGTGCCATTGCAAAAAAAATAACGCCTTCCATAAATATACATGCTGCCATTACTTCCATTGCGGGTGAAGTTGATTTAGATAAAGGTTTGCAAAAAGGAATTGATGCAAAAGATTCTGTTGGCGGTATTATTGAATGCCAGGCAACAGGGCTGCCGGTGGGTTTGGGTGAACCTTATTTTGATTCAGTAGAATCCGTGTTATCACACATACTGTTTGCCATACCTGCCGTACGTGGCGTAGAGTTTGGAACTGGCTTTGCAGCAGCAAATATGTTTGGCAGCCAGCACAACGATGCCATAGAAAACAGCGAAGGAAAAACCACAAGTAATCATGCAGGGGGCGTGGTAGGCGGTATCAGTAATGGAAACGAACTGGTCTTCAGGCTTGCAATAAAACCTACTTCATCCACACCCAAACCGCAGCACAGTTTAAACTGGGGCACGGGTCAAACGGAAGATTTTTCCATTAAAGGAAGACATGATTTATGTGTGGCACTAAGAGCACCTGTAATAGTGGAAGCCGCAACAGCACTGGTGCTTGCAGACTTTATGCTGCTAGCACAAAAGATTGGAAGGGTAAGCCGCAGGAATTAATAAAAATTGATGTTGCATAGCTCTTTCCCAATTTCATGCACTCCATTTAGTATCCTTTTTGTCTGAGTAGGGGAAGCTTTTTTCATTCCCTTTATATATTGGGCCAGCAAGCTTTGATTCATCCCAATTCTTTCGCTGAGCGCCTTTGCATTAATTACTTTATAGTATTCAAAAAACTGAGGAAGGTCAAGCGTAATTTTTATGTCTTCCTGCGTAATTTTTTTTTGTTGTCTGTAAAAATGAAGATTCAAAGCATCCAGCATATTTTTTTTAAGCAATTCAAAATTTTTGCCGGCAGTAAATACGGTATATTTTGAGGCATAGGCTGAATAACCAGTTTTGGTTTTTTCAACAATCATTTCAATTTTCATGACAGATTATTTTATTCCTGCGTCTTTTTTAATTTTTAGTTCAAGTCCCCGGCCAATTTCTTTTGCTCCATGATTTGGTACCGTTAATTGCCCTTTCTTTATAGGATGAACCATTATCATGTGGCTCCCCGATT
>JAYWIB010000802.1:0-5707 GCA_043789265.1 Chitinophagaceae bacterium | reverse complement strand
GAGTATAAAACTGCCCGCCTTTTTTCCCTTCTGCCAAAGCAAATTCTCCTAAAAAGTACTCAAATACTTGTCCTAAAATATCTTTACTCTGTGCTTCTTTAGTGCCAATGGTAGCAGAACCTACTAAGTTTACCAGTCCACCCAAACTTGCTTTATCTAATTTCTCTTGTGCAAATACCTTTGGTAAAACACCACGTAAAGAGGGGTTGTCTTTTTCAATAGCGTCCATTGCATCGTCAATGTCTTTGCCAATTGTCGGTTGTGTTGCTCTGCCTTGTATGTATGTCCAACGTGCGGTAATAGGAACAAAAAATACTTTCTCTGCTACATATTCATTTTTGTCTTCGGGGTCTGCACCTTCACTTTTTTGAGAAACTAATTTTTCGTATTGTTCTACAAAAGCATCAGATATGTATTTAAGAAAAATCAAACCCAACGCAACATGTTTGTACTCGGCAGCATCCATATTTTTACGGAGTTTGTCGGCAGCCTTCCATAGTTTAACTTTCAATGGTTCTTCCTGTTCTGTCTTTGCTGTTTTAGCCATTATGTTTTATTAAGATTATTATTGTTTGGCAAGATACTTTTTATGTGCTTATTCCTTCGTGAATGGCTGAAAGTACAAGTGACAAACTGGTGAGATGATGTGGTCTTTGGGTTTACTACTTACCCTTGCAAAATTGACACTGTGATAGATTTTGACCTCATTTTTATACAAAAATAAAGGCTTCAGCCTGCAGGGTATTAAAAAACACTTCCTCGCCCATTTCATTCAATCACCACACTCTACAGAATTCTTTCTCCCATCTTCCCAAATCCGTAAAACTTTTTCCCGATACGGCAGTGGTGTACGATTGATGTGCTGCAAATTTGCAATTTCTAAAAATCAATTGTAAGCATGAGATTATATACAACCTTAGTGAAGACCGCCGTGATTTTTTTTACAGCACTGGCTTTAGCGTATCCGGCAGCAGCACAACAGCCGGCAAATGCAGATACCAACATGCACAAATTTCTTCCCGAAATAACAGTGGTGGGCCGCAACAGCAGTTCAGATATACACCAGTTGCCCGAAGTGGTGGGCACCAGCATTTATGCAGGCAAAAAAAATTCGCTGATAGTGATGGACAATGTGAATGGAAATGTGGTTACTAATAATATGCGGCAGGTACTGGCAAAAGTACCCGGCATACATATTTGGGAAAGTGATGGCAGCGGTATACAAATCGGTATTGCAGCAAGAGGCCTCAGCCCCAACAGAAGCTGGGAGTTTAATGTACGTCAGAATGGATATGATATTTCTGCCGACCCGTTTGGCTACCCCGAAGCTTATTACAATCCGCAATTGCAGGCCGTGCAGCGGATAGAAATTGTAAGGGGGCAGGGTGCACTGCAGTATGGGCCTCAGTTTGGTGGCATGGTAAATTATATTTTACGCAATGGCAGCGAAATAAATAAGCCTGTCCAGTTTGAAACACAGCAAACAGCCGGCAGCAATGGATTGTTTAATGCCTATAATGCAGTGGGCGGCAATACAAATAAAATTCATTACTATGCTTTTTTTGATCACCGCAATGCGGATGGTTACAGGCAGCACAGCCAGTATAAAACCAACAATGCTTTTGGAAGTTTTACCTGGAAGTTTTCTCCCAAATTTTCTGTAACGGCAGAAATGGTGCATGCAGAACAACGCAGTCAGCAGCCGGGCGGACTAACCGATGCACAATTTAATACTGGTGATGTAAAACAAAGTTTCCGCAGCCGCAACTGGTTCGATATTAACTGGAATACACTGGCATTTATTGCCAATTATCAAATCAATAATTCTTCCAGGCTGAACGTAAAATTATTTGGCGTGGCGGGAGACAGGGGAAGTGTAGGTTTTTTAAAATCCAATCTTATTGCCGACAGTATAAATGCTGCCACACTGCAGTACAACAACCGCACGCTGGATATAGATACCTACCGCAATACCGGCATGGAAGCAAGGTATTTAACCAGCTATCCGCTTGGCAAACTGTCGGGTATTTTTTCCGGCGGGGTACGCTTGTATAAAGGCACCACACACCGGCTGAAAGATGGCGTGGGCAGTACAGGAAATACCTACAGCGAAGCACTTATTAATAATGTGTGGCCAAAAGATATTACCTACACTTCGTTTAATGCAGCCGTATTTGCCGAAAATGTTTTTGCATTTAAAAAGTTCCTGATTATACCGGGCATACGGTACGAAACCGTGAGTGGAAAAGCGCTGGGGCGTAATGGTTATACAAGCACCAACGAACCCATCATTTTACAAAACCAGCAACGCAGCCGTGGATTTTTGCTGGCAGGTGTGGGTGCCGAATACCATGTATCTGCCAAAACAGAAATGTATGGCAACATTACACAGGCTTACCGACCCATGCAGTTCAGCGATTTAACTGCACCGCCCACTACAGATGCCATTGACCCTAACCTTACAGATGCCAAAGGCCATAACCTTGACCTTGGCTACCGGGGTAAAGTAAAATCGTATTTGTTTTTTGATGTAAGCGGATATTTTCTGCAGTACAATAACCGCATTGGCACCATTACACAGCAGAGAGCGGATGGAAGCTTTTATAACTACCGCACCAATGTTGGCAACAGCGCCAGCAAAGGAATAGAAGCGCTTGCAGAAATTAGTTTTGTAAAAGCATTTGCCAAACAAGTAAAAAAGTTTGACATCAGCACCTTTGTTTCCTACAGCTATACAGACGCAATGTATGGCGACCTGAAAGTAATTGTAAAAGACGGCGCCGTGCTAAAGGAAACCAATTTAAAAAATAAAAAAGTAGAGAATGCACCACGGAATATTTTGCGTGCAGGCATTACCGGCAGTTATCATGGCTTTACACTTACCACACAGTGGAGCCATGTAGATAAAGCTTTTTCCGATGCCAACAATACCATAGCACCCGCAGTTGACAATGGCCAGGTGGGGCTGATACCTGCATACAATGTGGCCGACATTACTGCCTCCTGTAAATGGAATAAAAATTTCAACATCAAGCTGGGTATAAACAACCTGACCAATCAAAAATATTTTACCCGCCGAGCCGGAGGCTATCCCGGCCCGGGTATTTTGCCTGCAGATGGAAGAACAATGTTTCTTTCTTTTGGAGCCACGTTTTAGTGTGCCGGTCGGCACCGGAGGTCAGACCGGTAATTTCAGTTCTCCATTTAGAGGAGCAGACGGTGCTGAGGAGGCTGTTTGTGGAGTATATATTTTTTTCCCACGCAGAGGAGCAGAGGGCGCTGAGGAAGAACGCTCCCGGTCGGCACCGGAGGTGAGACCGGTAATTTCAGTTCTCCATACAAAGAAGCAGAGGAAGAACGGTGCTGGTCAGCACTGGAGGTCAGACTGGCTATATATCGTTTTCCACGCAGAGGAGCAGAGGGCGCTGAGGGAACGCAGGACGAGATTTATCCTCCAAAAAACAAATAGCACAAAGCAATCGCAGTAACTGCTGCTACAAGGTCGGCAAGCAGCATGGCGCCGATGGCGTAGCGGGTGTTTTTTACTGCAACAGATCCAAAGTAAACTGCAATTACATAAAAAGTAGTGTCGGATGAACCCTGCAAAATGCAGCTCAGTCTGCCTGCAAAAGAATCGGGGCCAAATGTTTTCATCGTGTCTACCATCATGCCTCTTGCACCGCCACCGCTGAATGGTTTTATGATAGCTGTGGGCAGTCCATCTACAAAGCCTGTGTTCATGCCCATTACAGCAAACAACTGTTTAAGCCCGTTTATTACCATATCAAATGCGCCGCTGTTTCGCAGCATGCTGATGGCTACCAGCATACCAACGAGATAAGGAATGATCCTTATCGCTGTTTCGAATCCGCCCTTGGCGCCGGTGATGAAGGCATCAAAGATGTCAATCTTTTTATACAGTCCGCCAAGCACAATTAAAATAAAAATCAGCAGTATCAAACCATTGCTTAGTATGCCGGAAAAACGTTGCAGGCCATCAGCATCCAGCGAAGTAATGTACAGCACCAGCGCTGCAATCATTGCAGAGATGCCAAGCACCCAGCCTAAAATAGCAGGACTGAATAGATTTATTTTTTGCTTAAGCGCCACCACAAACATAGCCGCCATCGTGGCCACGAATGTTGCAATCATGCACGGAATAAAAATATCTGTAGGGTTGGCTGCTTTGGCAGATGCCCGCAGCGCAATGATGCTTACAGGTATAAGCACGGGCCCCGAAGCATGCATGCACAGGAACATGATTTGCGAATTGGAAGCAGTTTCTTTATTGGGATTTAATTCCTGCAGACTCTCCATTGCTTTTAAACCAAATGGTGTGGCGGCATTATCGAGGCCCAGCAGGTTGGCAGAAAAATTCATTACCATATGTCCCATTGCAGGATGTCCTTTTGGAAGCTCTGGAAATATTTTAGAAAAAAATGGCGCAATTAATTTTGACAGAAACCTTACTCCGCCTGCTTTTTCGGCAATGCCCATAAAACCCATAAAAAGCGCCATAATGCCAATGAGGCCAAAACAAATATTTACTGCACCCTTGCATGTTTCAATGATGCCATCCACAGGTTTTTGCAGGCGGTTATTTATCTGCTGATAAGTAAACACACGCAGCGCCGGGATTTTTGCTTTTAAAATTTTTACAGAATCGCCGGTAATATTATCTGTTACCAGCACATTGCTTTCTTCCGGCGTAAGTTTTCTTTTGTATGAAAATGATTCGGCCTGTTTAAAAAAATCCTCCGTTGTTTGGTTAGCTGTATTGCCCAATGCATATACATTGTACACCTCATCCGACTTGCCTGTAACCATCCTGGAAAAAATATCCTGCTGCCCGTCTACAAAAAAACATTTATACCCCGCCAGTGTAATTGCAATGATGATAAATGCACTCCATATCCTGCTTAATGCCATGAAAGAGGTTTAAAGTTTGCGGACTAATACAGTTAGCTTATTTTTTTAATTTAGGCATTGTTGTTTTTGAAAGTATTTCATTTGCCTTTGCAAGTTTTGCAGGAAATAATACTATTCCCCTGTATTTTTCAAGCCGTTTATCAATCGGTATTATGGGAACTTTTGAATTGTTCAGTTTGTCTATTGTTTTCATACTGTCACCTGTTTTTTTTTGTAAGTAAAAACGCTTCGTAATCTTCTCCAGCAATAAAATCTACCCACTTTCCTTTCGCTGTCAGTCCAAAAATAGCAAAGTCTTCAGAAATCTCATCTAAATTGTTTGTTATGCCAATTCTGTAAAGTCTTGTCCTTGCGGATGTACTACCTGTTGCAATTATCCAAGCCTTTGGATGTTTTTCTATAAAAGCATATACAGTAGATGCAACTGTTCTCAACACTTTCAAACTGTCTCCATTATCGCTCACAGATAAATCATCAATGCCTTTTGCTTTTTCGTGATAATCCCCAAATGCCAGATTGTAAATATGCTCATCGCTGGTTTTTTGATATTCTACCACTTTTTTTATTACGCCCTTTGGACCTTCACTGTAGAATTCAAAATATTCAAACCTGTCTTCTGTCTTATATTGATACTTTGCTTTTTTCAATTGAACTTACAACATTTTACTAAAGATAGTATTTGTCTTTATTTACAAACAGTGATATTTGTTTTTCAGTTTGCAATAGTGCCTAAAAAAACTTGTGCAATGTAACAGGTCTGTAATTAAATTTGCCCTCC
>JAYWIB010000801.1:0-5714 GCA_043789265.1 Chitinophagaceae bacterium | reverse complement strand
AACTTTTTAAGCGATTCAAAATTTTTACTGCTTGCATGATCGCCCCACCAGCTCCATGATGAGCGGCCTGGTTTTATCCAGCTTACATCGCCAATTTTATTGGGTGCTGCTAAATGATGTACAAGGTTAGATTCAATAATTGTACCCAGGGAATTGCCATAAATAAAAGTGCGCCACGGTGTAGAAAAAGCATTGGCTGCGGTGGCAGTAACAGGGTAAAGATGTAATGCTTCAGCATGCTGCGGCATTGCAATATTAAAAACAGCATTGCCTGCATGCTGCAGATGTGCGCCAAAATAATTACTGTCAAGCTGCGCTTCTGTTATCAATAAAAAATTATCATTCGTTTTAAATAAGGCAGGAAACGCCCATCCCGTGGAGTCTAAAGCCATGCTGCCTGCAGCAGCGCCTTTGGTATATTCCTCTTCGTATGCGGGGGCCCAGTCGCTGGCCCGTCCATAAGGCATCATCCATGCATACGCCTGCGGGTCTATTGCAAAAGTGGTGCTTTCTTTCAATACTGCAGTTGCCGTTTTTATACCGGTAAAATTATACCTCCATGCCACGCCATCATTGTATGCACGCATTTCTATTTGCATTGGCTGATTGCTGCTGTTCTTAAAACTAACAAGTGCGGCGTTAGCAGAATTTTTATTGATGCGCCGCTTGCCTGTTGTCATGATATAAGTTTCGTCAATTTTCGAATCTTTTTTGTCTACATACTTCAAATCATTTTCAAAACTGCCGTTGTTGCAAACAATGCCTAAATGCGATGGTTGTATAATTTGTTGGCGGCCATTTTTTACAGTATAAAAAAGCTGTCCATTTTTCAACTGAAGGGAAATGCTTTTTTTTCCATCCGGCGAAACAACAGACCAGGAAGAGGAGGAATAATTATTTTGCGCATGGACATTTATACAAATGATTGCAGTAAAGACATACAGGTAAATGCGTTTCATAAAATATGTGTGTCCAAAAAAGGCACTTTATTTTTAAATGAATAATAAAGCGATAATAATCTAAAGGATTAAAACCTCAGGATGAAGGAAAGAAATTGTTATCAAAAAATTTATAAATTACTTTTTAAGCAACTGACTCTTTATATATGCATTGCTTTGGCTGATACTTTTATCTGGATCCATTGCAAAGTTTTCCTGCTCTACATAAAAATAATCAAGCCCAGACAAAGCAGCGTTTGCAAAAATGGGTTTAAAGTCAATGGTTCCGGATCCGATTTCTGTGTTTAGTTTAGGATTTACTTTATCCATGTCTTTAACATGCCATAGTTTAAATCTTCCAGGATGCTGTTTAAATAAATCCACAGGATTGCGCTCACCGGTAACCACCCAAAACAAATCCATTTCGAAATTAACCAATTCCGGATCAGTTTCTTTCAGCATAATATCATAGCCCGCCTGTGTACCGCCTTCCAGTTTATCAAATTCAAAAGCATGGTTGTGATAAAGCAATTTTAAATTATTTTTTTTACACACTGCTCCAATATCGTTGAGCTTTGCACATACCTTTTTATAGTCATCAGGTGTTTTACGCAGTTCTTCTGGTAAGTATGGAATTACTATATACTTATGACCGAGTGTTAAGGCTGCATCTATTTGTTCCTGCCCGCCGCCATTGTCAAAATATTCTATACCACAATGACCGCTGGGTGAAATTAAATTGTGCGTTTTTAATAAAGCGGCTGTTTGCTTAGCAGTATTTTTAAAGAAGCCCTCTATATTACTATAGCCATACATCTCAACACTATTATAACCGGCACTGGCAATTCTTTTTAATACAGCTTCCAACCCTGCAACAGGAATTTCATCCCGTAGAGAATATAACTGCAGGCCAATGTAATCCTGCTTATTACCCGGCGTACACGAAAATAAATCGGTGCATAATAATGCCGCTGCTGAGGCAAGACCGGATTGTGCTAAAAATTTTCTTCTGCTAATCATGTAAGTAGTTATTTAAATAAATGAAATGATAAAACATACAACGTTTTAAAGGCTTACATAAAACATGGTTCAATGTAAGGATGACGTCCACAAAGTTTTAATACAGCCATACCCGTTAGTGAACCTTGCAAAAGCATTGTAAGCTACCGATGACACATTACAGTTTAGTTTACATCAGGTAGCCCAGGCCTTATCTCCCTTCTTATAAGGATAGCTGCCATCGTATTTGCCCGGCACAGCAATGTACCTCAGTGCCTGCGTGGCACCTTCTTTTGAATTGAAATAACCCAGCAGGGTAAGTTCTTTCATCATCCGGAAATAATGGCTGGGCGCATCCTTGGCCTTTTTTTCCTGAAAAGTTTTTTGCTCTTTATCAAGCTCGTTCAATAACTGCGTACGCTGTGCTGTGGTTGCTTTTACAAAAGTGGCAGAAAATTTCTTTTCGCTCAATGCATCCATTGTTTTAAGGCCTTCCATAAAAATTTTCTGGTCTTTTTCTTCATAACAATCCAGCACCATCAATGCCATAAAATTGCCCACCTTAGCGGCCTTGGCGCCGGGGCTGGATGTTTCAGGCAAAATGATATCGGCAATTTCATTGAGGTATGCCACCTGGCTTCCGGTAAACAATGCATTTACCTGTTTATCCGAAGACTTACATCCCTCTGCTGTAAAGATGCTGCCGCCAACAATAGTGCCTCCCAGCAACAGGCTGATGTTTTGTATCAGTTCTCTTCTGTTCATATTAAAAGTTTATAAGTTTATTTTTTTGTTGATGATTAATTTTTTTGATGCTGATGTTTTTTATCAGGTGTTGGTTAACCAATAAAATTTTTGTTGTTTGAAACTGTGTATACATCTGTTCTCCTTCACTCAGGTGCCGGAGAGAATTAATAAAAAAAACTCTTTTAAAAATATACACCTAAATCATTTTTAAAATGATAAAGAATGTAAGTAACGCACCTGCTATCCACTACAATATTATCCAGAAAATAAAACCGCTGCAGCAGCATCAACAGTTTTAAAATTTAAATATTTCCCTTCTTCAATTCTTCTACAGCAAAGCGGGCAGCCCTTGCCGTAAGTGCCATATAAGTAAGCGATGGATTTACGCAGGATGCTGACGTCATACAGGCTCCATCAGTTACAAAAACATTTTTGGCATCCCACACCTGGTTATTGCCATTGAGTACAGATGTTTTGGGGTTTTTGCCCATTCTTGCCGTACCCATTTCGTGAATGCCGTGGCCCATATTGTGTCCGCCATCCCCGCCGGTTACATTTTTAGCGCCGGCATTTTCCAGCATGGCAATAGATTCTTTTACCATATCAATCCGCATCTTTTTTTCGTTTTCCTGCAGCTCGGCATCCATGGCCAGCACGGGTAAACCCCATTTATCTTTACGTGTTTTATCAAGATAAATTTTATTATTGTGATTGGGCAGCACTTCGCCAAAACCACCCCAGCCAATGCTCCATTCGCCGGGTTCTGTAAGTGCCTCTTTAAAACCTGCGCCCACATTCATTTCTGCTATTTCACTGCTCCATCTTTCCCGGCTGGCACCACCCTGAAAGCCATAGCCACGAAGAAAATCTCTTTTATCTCCAAACAAGTTGGCAAAGCGTGGAATGTACAAACCGTTAGCTCTTCTGCCATACACATATGTATCCTGAAAGCCTTCAATGGTGCCGGAGGCGCCAATGTTATAATGATGATCCATCACATTGTGACCCAGCTCGCCGCTGCTGCTGCCCAGGCCATCCGGCCACACATCCGTAGCTGAATTCATGAGTACCCATGCGGAGTTTAATGCCGATGCATTTACAAAAACTATTTTGCTGTGGTACTCATATGTTTTATTTGTTTCAGCATCCAGCACTTCCACACCGGTTGCTTTTTTACTGTCTTTATCGTAAATAATTTTTGTAACGATGGAAAGTGGCCGTACAGTTAAATTGCCCGTGGCAATGGCTGCAGGCAGTGTAGATGATTGTGTACTAAAGTAGCCGCCAAACGGGCACCCCTCCCAGCAGCGGTTTCTAAACTGGCAGGCGGTACGGCCTGGTATGGCTGCGGTTAAATTGGCGACACGGCCAATGATTAAATGCCGCATACCCTTATAATATTTCTTCATTCTTGCAGCTACTTCTTTCTCTACAATATTCAATTCCATCGGTGGTAAAAATTGGCCGTCGGGCAATTGGGGTAGCCCTTCCCGTGAGCCGCTGATGCCGGCAAATGTTTCTGCATAATCGTACCACGGAGCTATGTCTTTGTAGCGGATGGGCCAGTCAACTCCATGCCCGTCTTTGGCATTGGCTTCAAAATCCATTTCATTCCAGCGGTAACTTTGGCGGCCCCACAGCAGCGATCGGCCGCCCATTCGGTAACTGCGCCACCAGGTAAAAGGTTTTACTTCCGTATAGGGCGAATCTTTTTCGTTCGTCCAGGCGTCCATCACAGATTCACTGGCGGCCCAGCCCCGGTGAATTACGGGGTAATCTTTTTGTTGAGATATGGTTGTTCTGCCAGCATGTTCCATATCCCAGGGCTGCTTTGATGCATATTTATAATCCTTTACATGCTCATGTTTTTCGCCTCTCTCCAGCATCAGTACTTTTAAACCCATTTCGGTTAATTCTTTGGCAGCCCAGCCGCCACTAATACCGGATCCAATTACTATGGCATCGTAACTGTTTTGTGCAGCAGCACTATTATTTAAGTAAGGAACTTCGCCTGGCATCGGTGTGTTGGTGGTTTATAGTGTGTATATTATTAAAATGGCTTTATAATTATTGCAATGAAGATAATTGGTTAAGAGCCGAAACTTTTATTCAATAAAATCTTTTACATTCTCAAAATTATTTATTTAATTTACTCTGTTCATCCGGTAAATTCTACAATTAAATATTTCCCTTCCTCAATTCTTCCACGGCAAAGTTTGCAGCCCTTGCTGTTAAAGCCATATACGTTAATGAGGGATTTACACATGCAGCAGACGTCATGCAGGCGCCGTCGGTAACAAAAACATTTTTGGCATCCCACACCTGGTTGTTTCCATTGAGTACAGATGTCTTGGGATCTTTGCCCATTCTTGCAGTACCCATTTCGTGAATGCCCCGGCCGGGTGTACCATCACCAATACCACCAGATACATTTTTTACACCGGCGGCCTGCAGCATTTCAATGGCATCCGCTTCCATGTCTTTCCTCATTTTCAACTCATTTTCTTTCAGCTCACAATCTATTGCAAGCACATTCAAACCCCATTTATCTTTTTTTGTTTTGTCCAGCGTTACTTTGTTTTCAGGGTAGGGCAATATTTCACCAAAGCCACCCATACCAAAACTCCATTGCCCCGGTTCGGTTAATGCATCTTTAAATGCACCACCAATTTGAAGTTCAGGTATTTCCCTGCTCCATCCATTTCTGCCTGATCCACCCTGATAGCCGAATCCACGGAGGTAATCTCTTTTATCCCCAAATAAATTTCTGTAGCGTGGTATATACACACCGTTTGGCCTGCGTCCATATTCATATTTATCTTCGTATCCTTCCACCGTACCGCCTGCTCCCACCCCCAGGTGATGATCCATCAGGTTGTGCCCGAGTGCATTGCTGGTGCTGCCAAGGCCTTGCGGAAAAACATCGGTTGCAGAGTTCATCAATATCCACGTGCTGTTTAAAGTGCTGGCATTAACAAACACAATTTTGCTGAAATATTCATACGTCATATTTGTTTCTGCATCCAGCAC
>JAYWIB010000800.1:0-1646 GCA_043789265.1 Chitinophagaceae bacterium | reverse complement strand
ATCCAGCCGCTCTTTTATTTTATCGGTATGATTCAGCGGCATCAGCATCCAGCGTTTAAGCATACGGGCACCCATGGGCGAAACGGTGTTGTCCATCGTTCTTAATAAACTGTGACCGCTGCCCGTGGTATCCATCAGTTCCAGGTTGCGGATGGTAAAGCGATCCATCCACAAATGCTCCTCCCTGTCAATACGCTGTATGGCAGATATATGACCAAGATTGGGATGCTCTGTATCTTTTAAATAATGCAGCACAGCGCCTGCGGCCACAATGCCGGCAGACAATGTATCAATACCAAAACCTTTTAGGCTGTGGGTGCCAAAATGTTTCAATAAACTTTCGGTGGCATAAGCTTCAGCAAATATCCATTCGTCCAGCGCATAGGTAAAAAATTTATTGCCGAAGTTTTCTTTAAACTGTTTTTGATACCTGCGCTGAAAAATTACTTCAGCAGGCTGCAGCCCCTGCAGCAGTTTGTCAATATATTCTTTATCGCCTTCTGCCACAAAAAATTCGCCGGTGCTGATGTCTAAAAATGCAATGCCTGTGGTACTTTCTGTAAAATGAAGGGAGGCTAAAAAGTTATTGCTGTTATGTTCCAGCAGCCGGTCGTTGATGGCTGTGCCGGGTGTTACCAGTTCTGTAACGCCGCGTTTTACAATGCCCTTTGCCTGTTTGGGGTCTTCCAGTTGATCGCAGATGGCTACCCGGTAGCCCGCCTTTACCAGCTTGTGCAGATAGGTATCAAGCGCATGGTGCGGAAAGCCCGCCAGTTGCGACGAATCTGCATTGCCATTGTTCCTTTTTGTAAGCGTAATGCCCAATGCTGCCGAAGTATTTACAGCATCCTGTCCAAAGGTTTCATAAAAATCTCCTACCCTGAACAGCAGGATAGCATCGGGGTAGCGGGCTTTGATGGCATTGTGCTGCTGCATCAGTGGTGTATCGGCAGTTGATTTGGCCATAGCCTTTTATATATTTATCGCCCCATAAATTTATACCTGCCCGGCGCAGGCGTTGGCGGCAAAAATAAATACAATAATGAATAATGAACAGGGAATTATGCAGTGCGATTTTTTCTTTGCAATCTTTATAAATTATCACATACTCATCCACGCCCATTAAATAATTTATCGCAACATATTGCTGACCCAATTGAGAATGCGTATAATGCAATATATGCCACACGTGACGTGTAAATGAATAAGTATATTGTGCCTTTACATGATAATGGTGCTGCATTTTTCTTTGTCTGCATGCTGCGATCTAATATTTCCACATATTCCATCGACCAATTGTTCAATTAAGATTGGATAATGCATACAACGCCTGAATTATTTATTACATAAAAAAGGACCAACGTTAAAAATTTGTTTTTTATTACGGCGTTTTATTTAGCTTCACAATTGTAAGTGGCGGCAAAGAATGATGTGGCAGCAGATAAAAATACATGGTGCTGTGGAAAGAGAAAATAGCATGTAGAAATTTTTAAAGATAATTTCAAACTGAACATGCCGGTGCCGCCATCAAAATAAATTGATCACTTTTTTAAAATAAAAGAAATGCCTGTATCAACCTCAGCAACATTGCACCACACAAGTATATTGGTAAATGATTTAGAAAAATCTGCCGGTAATTTGGCAAA
>JAYWIB010000799.1:0-1655 GCA_043789265.1 Chitinophagaceae bacterium | reverse complement strand
GACCTTGGGCGTGACCATAGCGACATCAAGCGGTCTGACCTGCGGTACCGACCGCAGGTATAGCTCCAAAGGAGCGGTATGTCAGTAGCAAATAAATAATTAAACAAACGGATTTACAGCTCCATAGGAGCGGCATGTAAAACTCTTCGCTCCTGGCAAGGCCTCTTAATCTTTTTTAATTTGGCCTTTTAATACTGGTTTTTGCAGCGCTTAGATAAATGAATTTTACTTTCGATTGAATAGCACTAACAATATGGCACCTTCAAGATTTTTGTTTGTCAATACTAAAAAGACAGCAGCTATAAATACTAATAATCCAAACTCGTTTCTGTTGGTATATTTATTTTACAAAAAAATATTGTCTGTAAATTTTAATCAGCAATTACAATACTGGATGCCGTTTAAATTCTTTTGTTCTGTCAAAAAGATAGCGGTAGGTAGTAAGCTGCCTGCTTTTAAATGTTTCTCCCAACGTTTGGGCAATGTTTATCATCTTAGGATTAAAATCTCCTATCCACTGCATTTCATATTGGGTGTAGGGTATGGCCGGTGTTTGTATCAGGCGGGCAGATTCCACTACAATGAAGGCATCAACGCCTTTGCCCTGCCACTCCGGCACCACACCAAAAACAAGCCCGGTAAATTTGTTGTTTTTAGTAAATTGTTTGTGCCACAAAAACTGGAGCTTTTGCAGCAATCCAAATTTTCCATCAAGGTATTTAAACCATTGGTTAAGGTCGGGCAGGTTTACAAACATAGCAATGGGTTCCGTTTTATGATAGGCAAACCAGATGATGCGTTCATCCATCACCGGCTTCATGTTTTTAAACTGGGTAATTACCTGCGGCAGCGCCATTTGTTTTAATCCGCCATGCCCGGCCCATGCTTTATTGTATACAGTGGTAAAATCTGCAGCAAATTTTTCAAGCTGATTTTTTTTAAAATATACAGCAGTAAAATCGGGGTTGTTTTTAAAGCCTGCATGTCTTTCAAACATCTTGGGCGTTAATAGTTTTTTTGGATCCAGTCCAAAACAATGTTGCTGGTAAAAAGGCAGAAAGCCATAAGCTTCAAACAATGTTTTGTAATAAGGCGGATTGTAATTCATGCAATACAGCGGCGGAATAAAACCTGCAGTTACCAGGCCCCACCACCTGTCCCGTTCTCCAAAATTAATGGGTCCATCCATGGCCTGCATTCCTTTCTGCTGCAGCCATTCTTTTGCAGTATCCAGCAATAAACTGGCTGCTTCCAAACTGTTGAAGCATTCAAAGAAGCCTATGCCGCCTGCAGGCACATCATCCCCTTTGTTTTTATATTTATTGTTTACAAACGCTGCAATGCGGCCAATAGAGTTGCCCCGCCCATCCTGCAATATCCAGCGCACTGCTTCGCCATGCCGGAAGGCCTTATTTTTTTTTGGATCAAACACTTCTTCCATGTCTTTATCCAACGGCCTTATCCACGTGGGGTCATTTTTGTACAAGTGTACAGGTACTTGTATAAATGCTTTGGCAGCAGTGTTATTGTCAACCTGTATTAATTGCATCCTTATTTTTTTGGAAGCAAAAATATGTTTTTACCAACAGTGCATTTCATCAATAATTTTATGGGGTGCCTGCCATCTGCTCATACAATTTTTGCAGCCATGTATT
>JAYWIB010000798.1:0-1655 GCA_043789265.1 Chitinophagaceae bacterium | reverse complement strand
AGAAGATGGGAGGGTTAGTATTTTAAAGTTATTAAAATGTAAGTGCCCCCGTTGCCGCAAGGGCAATATGTTTTCTTATTCTAACCCCTATAATCTTAAAAAATTTATGAAAATGAACGACGACTGTCCCGTTTGCAAGCAGGTGTTTGATTTAGAACCTGGGTTCTACTATGGAACCGGCTTTGTGAGTTATGCTCTTACCGTTGCAATTACCGTTGCCTCTTTTTTAGCATGGTGGATGCTCATTGGTATTTCAGTTAATGACAACAGGGTCTTTTACTGGATTATTGTAAATGCAGTTATGCTTATTTTATTGCAGCCAATATTAATGAGACTTTCGAGAACGATATGGCTTGCATTTTTTATTAAGTACGACTCTAACTGGAGTAAAAACAAACCCAGAAAACCCTGTAGTGAAAATAAGGATATGAAAGATGCATGGTAGCCCTTGGATTATCTCCCACAATTATCTCTTAATTATACTACTCTAACTATATCCCAAGTAGTCAATTGTAACATTTAAATCCGTGATTAATTTTACTTTCATTTTTCTTCACAAGCGTTTAATTCATTCGATTGATTATTTCTTCCTAAACAATAAGCTCAGATAAATTAATTCTCCATCGTTGTTTCAGGCAAGCTTTTTATTTAGTTGAAAAATTGTGCTTCAACATCTTTATTTATTTTTTAAAATGAATTAGTGTTCTGGCTTAAACATCTTTTGCCTCTCAATATCTTTTTTGATAGTAGGTCTCAAAGTTTATTGACGCATAAAAATGAACTAAACAATCAAACAATGTGAATCCAATAAGCAATCGAATAGTGCATGTGTATTTGATCTTTGTGTCCACAGAACAAAACGAGTTTAAAGCATTCTTTTATTTCGGATGATTTGTATAAATCATCGGGAAGTTGAAAGCAATTTTACTTATAAAATTTAAGAGCATGGATATCCAACAAAAAGACACAAATACAAGGGGGCACTTTCTCCTGTCTGCTGGTATCTTAACAGCTGGGATATTATTTGCACCACGGGAAATATTTGCTCAAACCAGCCCGTTAAATACCATCATTGCGATTGCGGCAGCAGCTAAAGACCCGATCATTGTAAAAGCACTTCGGGGAAATATACATGTGCTGGAAGGTTCTGGTGGAAATATAGCCGTCTTCAGTGGTTCTGATGGTAAACTGATGGTTGATTGCGGAATTGATGTGTCCCATCAAAAAATAAGCGGGGCCGTTGCTGGCATAAGTTCATCGCCACTCAAATACCTAGTCAATACGCATTGGCATTTTGATCATGCAGGTGGTAATGAATGGTTTCAGCAGGAAGGTGCGACTATTGTAGCACATGAAAACACAAGAAAACATTTGTCAGTCTCTACTACTATAAAAGATTTCAACTACACTTTTCCACCGGCTCCCCAAAATGCACTTCCAACAATGATATTTAAGGATGAGCATGCAATGAATTTCAATGGATCTGAAATTAAAATAAAATATTATTCGCCTGCTCATACCGATAGTGACATCTCTGTTTATTTTTCAAAGGCTGATATTCTGCATGTTGGTGACACATGGGGCAATGGTTCTTATCCATTTATTGATCACTCAAGCGGAGGCACATTAGATGGAATGGTTAAAGCAGCTAATCA
>JAYWIB010000797.1:0-1657 GCA_043789265.1 Chitinophagaceae bacterium | reverse complement strand
TATTTCGTAATGCAAAAAGTCTGGAGCTGTTTAAAAATATAACCACAGTGGTATTTGATAAAACCGGCACCCTCACCAGTGGTAATTTTTCCATTACCAGTTTCAAAAGCAATATGGAAGAAGCGCTGTTTAAACAGGTAGTTTATTCCATTGAAAAATATTCAAGTCATCCACTGGCAAATGCGCTGGCGAAAGAATGGAAACATGCGGCACCACTCTCCTGGAAAAAGATTGAAGAAATAAAAGGCATGGGTATGAGGGCAGAAGATGCCGCCGGCAACCTGTATCAATTGGGATCATACAAAATAGCTGAAACAATTACCGCCGATCAAACACACAACATTTACCTTATAAAAAATAATGAACTGGCAGGCTGGATAGATATGGACGATGAAATAAAACCTGAAGCTGCTGCGGTAATCAACTATTTAAAAGAAAAAAATATTACCACCATACTGTTAAGTGGAGATACCGCAGCCCGTACGCATACAGTGGCAGCACAGCTTGGCATTGATAAAGTATATGCAGAAAAAAATCCGGAAGAAAAATTACGCATCATCGAACAATTGAATGCAGCATCACCTGTTGCGATGGTGGGTGATGGCATTAACGACGGCCCTGCACTTGCAAAAGCCACCATTGGCATATCTATGAGTGATGCATCGCAGCTTGCCATGCAAAGCGCCCAGGTGGTATTGATGAATAAGGGCATTGGCAATTTACCGCTGGCACTGGGGCTGGGTAAAAATACTTTTATCACTATTAAGCAAAATCTTTTCTGGGCTTTTATCTATAATATAGTGGCCATACCCATTGCAGCCGTGGGATTGCTGCAGCCCGGCGTTGCCGCACTGGCAATGGGTTTTAGCGATGTAGTGCTTGCCATTAATTCTATCCGGCTCAATTACCGGAAAGTGATTTAATTGGCTTATTTTTCTTGTGCTGTTGTGTTGTTTTAAGCCATTTTTGATAGATCTTAAACGGCGTTTATCTCGTTCTTGGTGTTTGTACCAACATTGCAGGTCCAAATTTAATAGCAGTTTAATGGTCAGTATATTATGTACTGTCACAGCGGAAATTCTGTCACGGCGGAATTTTCAGAGGGAGTTTATCGAAAGAAAACTCTTTTCCCTCAAAAAAAGTAAAAACCTTCGCAACGTTCTTTAATATCGCTTAACTACTTTACCGTTTCCATTAAGTGCAATTTCCAATAATGGATTACCCCAATAATAAATATTACCGGCAGCAAATATCTTAGCTACCAATTTATCCGTTACAGAAACACTACAGTTGCCACTGTTGTGAATACTGGAAACGGCTTCTTTTATTTGTAAACCCTGAGCCTCTATGCTGCCACGCCCATGTATCTCCAGCACTGCAGATTGATAATTACAGTTTCTAACAAGAATATTGCCATTGCCATGGATTGCTGCATTAAACGAAGCACCATTGCTAAAATCGCTTACTTCAAGATTTTTATTTCCATGGATAACTGCACTTGACAGTACAGGCAGTTTAATTGTTGCCACTATATTTCCATTGCGTATGGTGTTATAAGTAGTGTTGAAATTTAGTTTAAGTACACCATTCTCAACTTTAAAGTCAAGTATATTTAAGAGGTTTTCATAACCGGTTGCAGTTACTTCCAGATAAGTGG
>JAYWIB010000796.1:0-1658 GCA_043789265.1 Chitinophagaceae bacterium | reverse complement strand
CCATTCACCATTTCGCCTCCAAATAATTGCGCCGTTTTTTTATACCTGAAATCGAAAATTTCTTTCAATTGCTTTTTTACAAAAAGCGTGTTGGCTATATCACCGAGCCACCACAGGGGCAGTTTGTAATGAACTATATCCGTCATTTCCACACCACCATTTTTTTCTGCAAAATGATGCTGGTGGTGCCATAGGCTATAAGGGCCAAAGCGTTGCTCATCTACAAAATATTTTTTATCTTCCACATGTGTTATCTCCGTCATCCAGTACACCGGAATGCCCAGCACCGGACTCACTTTATATTCAATCACCTGGCCTGCATACATTTTTTCGCCATGATGTGCAGAAATAATATTAAAGCCTAAGTTACCGGGGGTAATATCTTTAAGGTTAGCAGGGCTGCTGAAAAAATCCCATGCCTTGTCAATAGAAATCGGCAGATGCTGAATGGTTTTTATAGAATATACTTTGCTCATTGTATAATTTTGAATGATAACAATAATCAATGCAATTTGTTTTTCTTTGTACCCATCGTTTATCTTTAATAAGTTTCAGTGGTAAAATCGTACTGTTAATTTTTTAAAAAGAAAAAACACTCACACCTGTACATTTATCATCGTTGAAAAAAATTGACAACGCTCAATACATGCATTCATATAAATTACAACTGCAAAATAAATTTGCCGAAGCATACCGGCAGCTAAATCCACAGCAGCAAAAAGCGGTGGATACCATTGAAGGCCCGGTAATGGTAATAGCCGGGCCGGGTACGGGCAAAACACAAATACTGGCAGCCCGTATCGGAAAGATATTGCTGGAAACAGATGCGCTGCCAGGAAACATATTGTGCCTCACCTACACCGATGCAGGCGCCATCGCCATGCGTAAAAGGCTGCAGCAATTTATTGGTGCCGATGCCTATAAAGTAAACATCCACACCTTTCATGCTTTTTGTAATGAAGTGATACAGGAAAATTTACCGCTCTTTGAAAAAACAGCGCTGGATGCATTGTCGGAGCTGGAGACTATACAATTGTTTAAAACGCTGATAGATAATTTTCCAAAAAATCATCCGCTGAAAAGATACCGCGGCGATGTGTATTTTGAAATAAATAATTTACGCAGTCTTTTTTCCAGCATGAAAAAAGAAGGATGGACACCTGCATTTATCCAGGAAAAAATTGACGCCTATTTAAAAGAGCTGCCGCTGACAGAAGGCTTTGTGTATAAAAAAAAATACAAACAGTTTAATGCCGGCGACATTAAACAAGATAAGATAGATGAGGAAACAGAAAGAATGGAAAAACTGCGGGCAGCAGTAAACCAATTTGACACTTACCAGCAACTGATGCGGCGGCGCAACCGTTACGATTTTGATGACATGATAAACTGGGTGATAAAAGTGTTTGAAGAAAATGCAGCAGTGCTGGCACATTACCAGGAAAAATTTCAATATATACTGGTTGACGAATTTCAGGATACCAGCGGTACACAAAACAGGCTGGTGGCGCAGCTCATCAGCTACTGGACCACACCCAATATATTTGTGGTGGGAGATGATGACCAGAGCATTTACCGTTTTCAGGGTGCCAATGTAGAGAACATGCTTCAGTTTGCCAGCCAGTACAGCAGCCAGTTAATGACGGTGGTGCTTACCG
>JAYWIB010000795.1:0-1661 GCA_043789265.1 Chitinophagaceae bacterium | reverse complement strand
CCAGATGTATAACCAGATACAGGGCCGCACACTGAATGGATATTTTAAAGAAGGTGCTATGGATTATATGAGGGCCAAAGGACAGCCTGCTGAAAGTATTTTTTATCCGCAGGATGATGACAGCGCCTTTACAGGTATGAATTTTTGCAAAGGCGATTTGATTGATATTTATTTTGTGGACAAGGCTGTAAACAAAGTAAAATTTATAAACGAAGTAGATGGCACACTCTACCCCATTCGCCAGATACCGGAAGATAAGCGTTATCTTAAACTCTTTAAATGGCAGGATGCCCGGCGGCCCAAAAATAAATTTGAATTGTTTGAATAATTTTTTCTGAGATTTTAATCCCTTAAATAAGAGAGAATGAAAGCAGCAGTACTGATAAAAAATGCTGATGCCGCTTCGGCATTTGAAATACGTGAGGTGGAAACACCTGTACCCAAAGCGGATGAAGTGCTTATAAAAGTGGAATGCTTTGGATTAAACTTTGCAGATGTAATGGCACGCCGCGGCATGTATAAAGAAGCTCCTCCCCTGCCTGCAATTTTAGGATATGATGCAGCAGGTGTGGTAGAGGCCACTGGCAATGCAGTTACACATCTTACCAAAGGCGATCGGGTGATGGCTATGACACGGTTTGGCGGGTACAGCGAATATGCTGTTACCAAAGCCAGTGCTGCAGCCATAGTGCCTGCGGGGATAAGCAACGCTGCTGCAACAGCATTGGCTACACAATATTGCACGGCATGGTTTGCTGCTGCAGAAATGATACAACTGCATGCCGGAGACAATGTACTGATACATGCGGGTGCAGGTGGTGTGGGTACTGCACTCATACAATATTGTCTGCATAAACAATGCAGCATTTTTTCTACAGCCGGCAGTACGGAAAAAATTAACTGGCTTAGTTCGCTGGGTGTGCAGCATCCCATCAATTACCGCACAGCAGATTTTGAAAACAGCATCAATAAAATTACACAGGGCAAAGGAGTGGATGTAATTTTTGATGCAGTGGGTGGTGCCTCTGTAAAGAAAGGTTTCCGAAGCCTTGCTGCAGGCGGCAGGCTTGTATGCTACGGCGCTGCTGACCTAACCAATAAAAATATTTTTGGTAAAATAAGCGCTGCACTTGCTTTTGGATTTTATCATCCCATCATGTTTATGACTGCATCTAAATCTATGATTGGTATTAACATGCTACGCATAGCAGATGACAAACCTGAAGTAATAAAGCGCTGCCTTGACAATGTAATACGGCTAACCAATGAAGGTGTTTTTAAGCCAGTGGTGGGAAAAACATTTAGCATTGCTGATATTGCGGCAGCGCACGCCTATTTAGAAAACAGGGGAAGCATGGGCAAAGTGGTGGTGGAGTGGTGATGAGAGAAGCATAATTTTTACGATTGCCGGGTGCGATATCAAATACCGATATCATAACATTGAAATACGTTTCAAATTTGTGCAGTAAGCAAGAGCTAAACACCCGTCAGCATTTTCAACGGCTGACGACGGCTGAGCTGGAAAAGAAAATTTGAAATGCATATAAATTTCTCTCAAACTATTTTGTAAGTTTACTTTATGGAACAGTATGGCCAAATATTGTTGATTGCAATGCCTGTTTTTTTGCTGCTGGTACTGTTTGAAAAATGGTATGGCTGGC
>JAYWIB010000794.1:0-5780 GCA_043789265.1 Chitinophagaceae bacterium | reverse complement strand
AAACAAAACAACTTGCCGTTGAGGGTGGGGTTACCATGATCGGTAGGTGGGGGTATCATAAATCGGTAGGTGGGGGTATCATGCATCGGTGCCTACAGGCACACCAGCAGCAGCCCTAAGCCACCACACAAGCCCAACAAGGGCAGCAGCAAGCCTGCACACTAAAATACAACTGCACGTTCATAATTTGAACTATGGGCTTCGGGAAATCATCAAAAACAAATATTACACAAAGTTACGGCCAGCCAAAAAAAAACCAAATAAACCAGGCTAAACAAGTCGGCTGAGCAGAATCTCACCCACTCTCTTTTTTTTATTTTTTACTTACAGTTAGGTTATAGGAAGTCTATCTGTAAAAAAATAAAAATAAGGCTGCAACAAATATTTTGAACAGTAGTACTAAGGTTTTTATTTGGTTTTTGTTTGGACTTAGGCCGTGGTGATGCTGCATATTTATTTTATCATTTTTAAAATTTTATGTTATGTATCATTTATTCTGTTACACTGCTTCTTGTCAGGTTTGGGTTTGTGCTGCTAATGGTTGGCATATTTATGTTAGTCATGGCGTTGTTATTGGTCGTCATCGTTATCCGCCTCCAGGTTCTAAGCGTTGGTTAGCAATGCTTCCTTAGTTTTAGCCCTTCGGGGCTTTTTTTTGTTTTGATAGAAATTGTTTTATCAGTTGAACTGATAGAACAGAAATTGCCGGGAACGCTTAATCTATCCATGACATTTACAGCAATTGTCGTTCCTCCAATAGCTGCAAATGAAAACCCCACCGCAGCCAAACGCAAAAAAATAACGGCTCGTTCCTCACCAATTATTTTACTTGCGTATCGCTGCAACCAACGCTTCTTAATATTGTCTGCAAGCAGTTTTTATTGCGGGCTATGCCACTTCGTTCTATAGCCCTTATTAAGCCGGGCTAAGTTGTCTGCGGTTGCAGCGGCTCGAAGAAAAAAACACATGCCAAAAAGGCTTCGCCGTTTCTGTCATGGTTTTGCTAACCCTTCGCTGCCCCGCAGTCCGTCGGCTATTTTATTATTTTTTTTTATGGTGGCTACGCCATTCTGTAGTGAAAAAAATAAAAAAGCCTCCTCCACATTTTTAGCACGGTCGCTACGGCGGTTTATCCTGAACACAGATGCTATCGCAAAAACCGCCTGCTCCCTATGCGCCCCCTGCTGTTGTCTTGCTGCACTGGCACAGCCCTATGAGTTGCTTTTTGTGTGATAGCCCTGCTTATCCGCCCGCTGGCGGATGCCCGACCACACAAAAAGCAGCCACGTTGTGTTGTGGGCTTCATGGCTTGCCCCTCGCCGTTCCGCTACGCTGCACTTTTAAGTCGGGGCAAGCCATTCCCGCCCACACCCAGCAAGCCAAGGGCGCAGTGGGGGTCGCAGGTCGGCAGTGACAGCAGGAAGTGAACAGTTGTTTTTCATTAATAACAAAAGGCAGAAATACAGCAGGAAATTTTGAAGCCATATGATAGCATCAACAGGAAATCATCCAAAAAAATAAAGTATAAAAAAAGGCCGCAAAAATACCAATGCAGCTCACTGCACAAAGCCCAAAAAAAAACAAAAAGCAGCCGCCATAAACACAGCCCCAACACACAAAGCCATCATTTATGCGGCTTCTGCTTTTGGTTTTTTTATCTGCATTGCTGATACAACTGCTTTCTTTTTTTTCCTTTTTTCTTTTGGAAATATTATTAAAAAAAATTATTACAATGAAAAATGCAAATGACAAGTTTGGAAGTCGCAATGGTTCAGAAAATTTTTATGTTCACAATCTTTCAAAGATTCTTTACATAGAGGGTGTGAAAGATATGGCAGAAAGCTGTGAGGCTTATTGGTTGATTGATTTAATCCTAAGCCATCAATACCATAAGAATGTAAACCTTGAACCCTTCCAGGTGTGGGATTTAAAACGGGTAAAGGATAATGTATTTACAATCCTTGCAACAGATGGCAATCACAACAAAGTAACCAGTCAGGAAATTCCATTTAGCGATTTTCCTTATGACATGGCCACAATCTGGCTGGTAGATGGCTGTATGATGCTACCATGTGAATACTAAAGAAAGGCGGGCAGCAATGTCCGCTTTTTTTACATCCTTCACGACCTGTTGAATAGATACAGCTTTTGCCAATGTGTTTTTTATTAAGCAAAAGTAGCTACGGCAGCCCACCGCACAGCCCTGACAAAAAAAACCAAAAGACTACGGCATAAACACAGCCCCGGCACACAGCCCCCATCTTTTATTCCGTTTCCTTTTGGTTTTTTTATCTGCCTTCGCTGAGAGATGCTTATAAAAATTCACAGTTATGCAAAAGCAGCTTCGTATCATCACCAGTCAGCGTTTGGCAGTTTGTCCATTCAGCAGTTCTTTATTCCCGGTTTCATCAGTTCCGCAGGTAGTTTTCAGCAGGCATTTTCGCCGCCACCGTATTCATTACCGTCCGTTAATAGGCTGTTCCGTTTATCAGCTTGTTTGTGGTTGGTATCTGTGGTGTTTTCCATCAGGTCGCCGTCAGTTTTGTGCATTGCCCTTTTAGGGGCTTTGCATGAAGCAAAAAGCCCTCCCAGGAATGGGAAGGCTATATTAACTGAAAGATGAGAATTGTTTATGCAGCATCTACAATGTTCAATACATTGTAAGAACCATTTTTAAGAGAGTATTGAACTCCATTAACTGCTTGAAAGAACTCCACCAGAATCAAATAAAACTTTATACCGGCTCCGGCAGGAACAGCAGCAGGGGTAAGTGTTACCGGAGTGTTTGTTCCATCAATTGGAAGATTTGTTACCGGGCTGTATTCAATAGCACTTGTTTCATTTGCAAAATCAACAACTGCATAAGCAGATTTGAAACTTACATGAGTTGCACCGGTAGGATATGAAATATCATTAATCGGCGTAAATGCTGGAATGTCAATTGCACCAGTCGCACCTGTTACAGTGAACGGAGCAAACAGCACACCGCCTAAAGCGGCACTATCATTGAAATCAAAATCTATCAACAGAGCTAATGCAGCAGGGTCAACAATACCAATCGCAACAGTTCTATCACCCCTTAGAGAAGTTGTGTCATAGTTTTTGATTTGTGTCATAACCTGGGTTAACCGGCTGGTAATCCTGTTATCAGCAGCGTTCATCATCAGGGTACGAACTGAATTACGGAGAACCTTGCCAGCAGTTGCAGCACTTCCAAATTCAGAACCGTTTTCACGGGTACGCTGAAAGTTTGGGTCGTTTGCGATACGGTCAGCAGATACACCGCTTTTTGTTTTTACAAGATGTCCATCCTGGGTTTTATAGAAGGTCATATCCTGTAATGTTCCTTCAATTTTTAAAATGCCTTTTAACTTTGCCATTGCTTTAAATTTATGAGTTAGAAAAGAAAATATTTTTACTTCTAACATAAAATTATTATCCTCTAAACCTTATACCAAACAAGCACTTCCGTTCTATGCACTTCCTGCCGATATTTCCATCAACTACCATTTATTCCAACTAAATAAAGTAGTAAATTTGTGTACAGCTTCTTAATGGTTTAAGTATAGCTGAAGTATGGTTAATGTATTAAATCAATTATAAAAATGGAAAGAGTATGTATTTACCCAAAAGATGTCCAGGTAGTAACTGGTAAAAGTGAACGCTGGGGCAGGGATATTATCAAGAAGATTAAAACTCAGTTCAGTAAACAGGACCATCAATTAGTTACCATTGACGAGTTCTGTAACTACATGGGTTTAGATACTGTTACGGTTAAGCAGTTGCTTCGGGCTTAGTTATTTGGTTTAACCTACTTTTTTTTAAAAAAAAGTAGGGCAAAAAAACCCCTCTCTTTCCTTGACAGGTATTGGTTAGAAACCTGCAAGGGGTATCAATACAGTAGCTACGCTACTTTCAGCTTCCTTGGCATTATAGCAGGTTGCAGCATCTGAACCGGCATAACTACCTTTAACTCATATATTTTCCTGAATCTTTCTAATAATTGGTTTGAAAACTGTCCTGTGGGGGTCACCACAGAGATTAAGTTCCGATTTTTTCGGGACTTTTTTTTGCCGCAGTGAAGCCTTGTTATCATTGCCAAGCAAAACACCCTAATTTTTCTATAAGGCCCGAAATTAATGTTACCGCCAAATTTTCCCCAGGATATTATACCATTTGTTTGCTGCTTATGTTGCTGTTGTTTATTGAACTTACAACCTAAAGGTATTTTAAGAACTATAAATCAATATTACCCATTATTGATTCTATCAACAAATCACTGTAAATAACCCCCATTTTATTGATAGAATGCTGATAGAGCAACATGAAATAATTTCAGAAAAGTTGAGAATCAGCCAGATAATACACTTTTCTCTATCCACCTTTAACTAATATGGGAGAATACCGGCTAAAAAAATTTTGTTTAACATCTAACACATAACTTTTTTCCTCTTTGTAATAATTAAAAAAGCAATGATATAAAGTTCTTTACAGCCACAAATAAGAAAAGCTAAAACCTGCATTCATAAAAGTAAATTTTACAAAATCTCCTCTTCCCGTCAGCCAATTAAATATTTTGGAAAATCTTCAATGCGTTCGCAGCCGAGCTGCTCCATTACCTGCTGCAACTGTACTTTTAAAATGGAAATGGTATGGTTGCCTCCTTCTTTACCCAGCGCTCCCACGCCATACATAAAGGGCCGGCCCATAAAAGTAAATTGTGCACCGCAGGCCAGGCACCGGGCAATATCAGGCCCTGAACGAAGGCCGCTGTCAATCATTATTTTTATTTGATTACCATACTTTGCAGATAAATTTTTTAAAGGCGCAATGGAAGACTCGCCTGCATCAATTTGCCTGCCGCCATGGTTGGAAACAATAATTCCATCTACACCCAGGCGAATTGCTTTTTCAGTATCCTCCTCACTCACCACTCCCTTAAGTACCAGCGCACCATTCCACATATCTCTTATAGGTTTTATTTTGTCCTCATCAATACGGCCGGCAAAAGTCTGGTTCATAAACTGCCCCAGCCTGCTCATATTTAGTCTAGGGGGCATGTACGGCTTTAATGTGGCAAAAGCAGGTATACCTGCCAGTAATGTTTCAATACCCCATTGCGGTTTTGTCATTACCTGCAGTATATTTTTTACTGACATTTTGGGCGGCATAGCCAGTCCGTTTCTGATGTCTCTTGGCCGGAAACCAAAAGAAGGCACATCCACCAATACTACCAGCACCGGGCATTGTGCAGCGGTAATTCTTTGAATGATAGCATCCCTCAATTCGTTTTTTGCAGGATGATACAACTGGAACCATGCCCTGCCTTCCGACAGCTCCGCAATCCGCTCTATACTGCTGGTAGATACCGTACTGAGTACGTATGGAATGTTGTGCTGCAATGCAGCCCGGGCAAGTATCTCCGGCGAATTGGGCCATATAAGACCCTGCAGGCCAACAGGCGCAATGCCAAAAGGCGCAGCATAGTTATGACCAAATAGATTTACCGACATATCATGGCCGCTAAATTTGTTCAAATACTGCGGCATCAGTTTCACCTGCTGTATGTCCGATTTGTTCCTGGCAAGATTAATGTCGTCATTGCACCCGCCTTCCAGGTATTCAAAAGCAAACTTAGGAATGCGTCTTCGGGCTTTTATTTTCAAATCTTGCACGGAAGGGTACTTTGTATTATAGCTGACGGTTATGTTGTTTTCTTTCATCCTTAATGTATAATGCTGTTAAAATGGCTTTGTTTTAAAATTCCGGTTGTCAGTTCG
>JAYWIB010000793.1:0-1666 GCA_043789265.1 Chitinophagaceae bacterium | reverse complement strand
GGACTGTATTTGTTGCCATTTTTAGTTACTAAAAAATTTCCATCCTGAGTAAATTCATTGTCTTGTTTTTTTAAACGCAGTTTTTCGAGTACTTCACTCAGCGTTTTCATATGATTTTTTCTTTGATCCATAATTTTTCAATTTTAGTTAGTATGTTTAAAGCAACAGTATAATTTGTTGTTGGCCGTTCATGTGGGTACGGATTAAAAACGGGAGTTTGCGTAATGGCCTGTGCTTATAATTATATACACACCTGTTATCTCCAGTATGGCAATATAAATGCCAGCTCATTATGGCCGGATATATTATATTTCAGCGCAACAGCTTCTACATATTGAGAAAGAAAAGGATCGGGTGTAGAAAAAAAATAGCCCCTTTCGGGGCTTGATTTTATCAGTTATAAGAAGGGCTGCTGCTGCAGCAATTATTGATTTATTTCTTCAAAGTTTCTGATTTTATTATACAGTGTTTTGCGATCGATTTTTAAAATTTCTGCAGCTTTCGTTTTATTAAATTTTACCTGCTTTAACACATTCATGATTGTTTGGTATTCAGCATAAGCTGCCGCATCTTTTAATCCGGCAGAACCCGAAGTATGATTATTATGGGTCATTATATTTGCGGATGCTTCTGCTGAAGGCGGGCCGCTTACAATTTCCCAGGGCAATGCATTTTTATTGATATTACCTGCTGTTGTTAGCAGCGCTGCCCGCCGTACCACATTCCTCAATTCTCTTAAATTGCCTGGCCAGTTGTATTCTAAAAATAACTGCAGCACATCTTCTTCAAATCCATCCAGTTTTTTATTAAGCTCGGCGCTGGTTAGGTCTAGAAAAAATTTTGCAAACTGTGGTATGTCTTCTTTACGTTCCCTCAATGGCGGAATTTTTATAGAAAATTCATTGAAGCGGTGATACAAATCTTCCCGAAACCTTCCTTCGGAATAAGCTTGTTTCAAATCTTCGTTGGAGGCCACCAGCAGCCGCACATTTGTTTTAGATTCTTTATTGCCGCCTACTCTTTTATATTTTCGTTCCTGTATTACTCTTAGCAACGCTACCTGTACATCCATCGGAAGGTTAGCTACTTCATCCAGAAACAAGGTGCCTCCTTCTGCTGTTTCAAACATTCCTTCCTTATCGCCAAGGGCCCCCGTAAAAGATCCTTTTACATGACCAAACAATTCACTTGCTGCAAGCTCTCTGGAAAGTGTACCGCAATCTAAAGCAACAAAGGGTTTATCCCGTCTGTCGCTGTATGTGTGAATAGTTTTAGCCACTACCTCTTTACCAGTACCGCTCTCGCCGTTTAAAATCACACTATAGTTGGTGGGGGAAATGGTTTTTATCTGTTCATATACCTCCCTTATAGCTGGAGATTTTCCAACCATATATTGAGAAAGGTCGGCTTCTGATTTTGACTTTTTTTGTTGTTCCCTGTTCTTTTCACCGTTAGTGTTTCCTTCATCACCGGTAGTGTTAAGTGCCTGGTGAATGAGGCTGATTACTTCATCAGGCATCAGTGGCTTGGTGATGTAATCATAAGCTCCCTGCTTAATAACATCCACCGCCACTTTTATATCGGAGTAGCCTGTAATAATTATAACAGGAATATCTGCATTGATATTTTTTATTTCTTTAAGCACTTCGGCTCCTTCTTTATCACC
>JAYWIB010000792.1:0-5797 GCA_043789265.1 Chitinophagaceae bacterium | reverse complement strand
TGCAATGGGATTGAATATCAACTGCGGTATCCGTACATGCGTTCCACTTCCTGTACTATTTTTTCCATCTCTGCATCATCGCCGTTTTTATCGTACGGTTGCTTAAGATTGGTGCTGAAGAAAAATGCCACCGTCTGGTAAAAGCGGGCCATCAGTCCTCCTTTAAATTCTTTGATTATTTCGTAGCAGTTGTTGCCGGTTTCCCGGTTTATTAATTTCATCAGCACTTTACCCTGATAAATAGAAAGGTTGGTAAGCGGCTCGGCAAATTCTTTACGCAGATCTTTTTCTCTGGTTTTGATATACTTTTTTCTTTCTTCCTTACCCGGAATATGCAGCAGGTGGGCATTTACGTCATTCATTACCCTGCCTGCTCTTTTAGCATAAGGATAGGTAACATAGATGGCATTGCGAAGCCTTGTCCATTGCGCCCTGGCAGCTATCTGTGCCTCATTAATTCTTCCAAATATGGATACATCGGGCAGTGTTTTTGCTTCGATGGTATCTCCGTTATAAATTACTGCGCCTGTTACAATAGTATCGTTGGCACTGTATTGAGCAATGGCGCTTTTACTACCAAAGGCAAACAGTAACAAAAGCGGAAGCACCCGGATAAATGTATATGGAACGAAGGGTTTCATTGCAATTGTAAATGTACGATATGTGCTTATACCATCTTGATTTAAAGTAGTCCAAAGGACGTGTAAATCTTAGATGGTATTATGCCGACACAAAAGAGTTTGGAATATTTAATATCTGTAGTCGGTATTAAAACCCAGCATTTGTACTGTTAAGCATTTACAAACATCTCAGTAAAAAAGCGCCGGCAGCAACCAGCGCTTTATTAAATGAAAATGCAAAAAACTATTTTTTTGGGAGATTATGAACCCATGTTTACCCACAATGTGCCAAGGCAGCCGGCTGCAAGTATGGCTATACTGATAATCATGTTTCTGATCCTGTTTTCTTTGGCTCCGAATAATAAAGTCATGTGTTAAGGATTTTGGATAAGTAATCGTTAAGGCTGATAACGTAGCGGCGGCGGAATTATTTTGCTGGAGAGATTGAAAACTTAAATTATTGATCGGGTTGTCAATTTAGTTTGCCAGCATAAACATGTAAAACAAACCGGCAGCAGTAAACAGCAGCACACCTGCACCCAGGCCAGTACTCATTCTTGCCCGCTGTATCATACTCATTACAAAACCAAGCGCCATCAAAATCAATCCCATCCATACCAGATTGATGTAAGGAAAAATGTAGGCTTTCAACGTAACAAAGTCTATCATTTTATCCGACTCTTTGATGCCTATTTTTATTTTTTGCTGGTCGGTACTGATGCCCGCAAACTTTACAAAAAGGTTTTGTGCATACACTGTATCATCAATCTGATTGATGCCAAAGCTGTCCACAAGTATCATCGGCGAAGCAGTATACTGCATACTGTCTTTGCCCGTAATGGTTAAATCGGCTATCACGGAAGGGCCTGCAGGCTGCAGTTTAAATTTATTGCCGGCCGGATTTTTTATCACTTTATTAAAAACCATAAATCCTTTGGAATAAAATATAGTATCTCCTTCCTTCACTTCATGAATCTTGAAAGAAGCGGTGTCCACATTTTTTTCAGGGTTAAGTGCATAAGAAATATAAGTGAACACATCATATGTGAGGTAATTTTTTGTATCCGGATTACTGCTCATGTTGTTGTCCTTCATGATGTACACATCTGGCTGCAGCGAAAATGTTTCCACCGTTTTTTTTGCAGCATCTTTTCTTTCAAATTTCAGGTGATAAAAACGCCTGCCCGTTTCATGACCCGTACTGTCGTTTAGGTAGGTTACATCAAAATCGCCCATGCGGTTGGGCACCTGCCGGATGAGGTTGATATTTTCTGCGGCATTGTCCTGCTGTTTTGTAAGCGGATCAATACCCATCGGTATAGCAAAATTTTTATATTTTTCTTCACTGATAATTTTTTTATTGCCTGCGGAAATAAGCATCCCTGTTATCATTAAAGCAAAGCCCAGGTGTGCCACCGAAGCACCGGCATTTTTTAGTTTGCCCTTTAGTCCGCTCCAGATATAACCTGCATTGGCCACCACAGAATAAATGCTGGCAAACAACGCTGCATACACAGCGCCTAAAAATCCAGGCCCCTCTTTATAATAAGTAATGGGGTAAAATATTGCCAGCAAAATAGTAATGGCTGCCGCTGTTAACACAGGTATTGCAATCTTTTTTAAAATATAATAAGCAGGAGTGGCTTTGTATTTTAAATACTGACCGATGGCGCTGAGCATACCAATGATAATGGCCACCATCACCATTACTTTATTGTAAGAAAATTCTACATTTTCCGGCGGTGCCAGCTTAGTGCCAAAAATAGAATTTACAACAGGTAAAGAGGTTTTGGCAGAAATAAATAAAGCTGATAAAAAGAAAACAAGCGCAGCAATAAACATCCAGAACTCACGGGAACTGGTAGCTTCTTCTTTGTGTATGGCCGGGATAGACTTAAAGTTGAATGCCAGCAGCAGCAATGATAGGATGCTAAACACCGCAAAAAAAGAAAGTATCAGCACGTTCATAGCCTTGCCTGCTTCGGTAAATGCATGTACAGATGTATCTCCCAAAATACCCGTACGTGTAAGAAAGGTAGAATACAATACAAAAACAAAACTGAGTATGGCAAATAAATAACTCGCCCTTAATGAATGTCCGGTGGCCTTGTATATTACCATCGTATGCAGCCCTGCCACTAAAATCAACCAGGGCACCAGCGAGGCATTCTCTACCGGATCCCATGCCCAGTATCCGCCAAAAGATAAAGACTCGTAGGCCCATTTGCCTCCCATCATAATGCCTACGCCGAGTACGCAGGCGCTGAAGAGTGCATAAGGCAGTACAGGTTTTATCCACTCGCCATAGCGCTTTGTTTGCATACCGGCATACGCATATGCAAATGGTACAATGGTAGAGGCAAAGCCTAAAAATAATACAGGCGGATGTATTACCATCCAGTAGTTGCGGAGCAGTACATTCAGGCCCACACCATCTTTCATCAGGTTTAAATAATCTGGCCTGCTAAAGATGGGGCCATTTATTTCATTGCGTGTAAGCACAAAAGGGCTGTTGCCAATTTTTGTGTGCAGCAGGTACACACCCATCACCATCATGGCTAAGAAAACCTGCGCCAGGCTTACCACCGTCATTACAGGTGCTTCCCATTCGCCAGATTTTTTTATTAAAAAAATACCAATTATACAATGCCAGATGGACCACAATAAAAAACTGCCGCTCTGATCTTCCCAGATGCAGGCAAGCAGGTATTTAAATTCCAGTTCTTTCGACGTGTGTTTGTAAGCGTATAAATATTCTATATAATGATGGCTGCAGATATAAAATATACAGCCAAACACGGTGAGTACCGCAGCAGTTTGAATGATAAAACTTACACGGGCAAAATATATCCATGATTTTTTTTGGGCTGCATCTGTATGCCGGGCGCCTGAAAAATAAGCAATGGTGGAAAGCAGGGAAGTAACAAAAGCAAGCAGCACAAAAAAGTGGCCGATATTGCCCGTCAGTAAATGTTCACCTTCAAATTGCATGATAGATAGTAGTGCTTGATAGCAGGTAATTAATTGGCCACGGTTTTTTCCAGTTGTTTTTTATCATCCTTATACTTGCTCGGGCATTTCAGCAATATTTCCTGGCATTCAAAAATATCTCCCTGCATTTTGCCTTTTAACACCACCCGTTCGCTGTGTTCCAGTTCGGCCGGTTTGGTATTGTGGTACACCACTTTGGTGCTGCCGCCAAGGCTGTCCGTAGCAGTAAAGCCCAGGTAGTTGGGATTGCTTGCCGGGTCGTAATCCAGCGGTATCTTTTTATCCAGCCGGGCTATCAGGTGTACAAACTTGCCCTGTTTTTTTCGGGCAGAATCAATGGTATCATAGGTAGAAAAATCTACCGACAATAATAACAAACCGCCAATGGCAAAGGCTATGGCTATTAACAGCACAATATGCGTCTTTTTCATCTCTCTTTTTTTGCCCCGCAAAGGTAAAGCAAAACAACCCCGGTATTTTGCATTTGTTTATTTGCGGAAGGCATTGTGCGTAATTATTTTTTGCTGCCGCACTTACCTACTTATATTTGCACCGTTTTTGCCATGCATATGGTAAATCCATTCTTTCAATCAAACAACGGTGATGACTGATCTCTCTCTATTTGATCCCAATTCGGTGGGCAATCCCAACAACAATATTTTTGGTTTACCTTTTACAGAAGAAGATGCCAGGCTGGTGATTTTGCCAGTACCCTGGGAAGTAACGGTAAGCTATAATGCAGGTACAGCAAGGGCTCCCGAGCATATCTTTAAAGCCAGCCTGCAGGTGGATTTATTTGATCCTGAATTTAAAGATTTGTGGCGCAAAGGTTTTTACATGCGTAGCTGCGATAAAAAAGTGCAGTTAAAAAGCGACTACCTCCGCAAGGAAGCAGAGCTGTACATCAATTATATTTCGGAGGGGGAAGATGTAAACAACAACAAGTTTATGTGCAAAACCCTAAAGGAAGTAAATGCCGGCAGCCTTTACCTGAATAGCTGGGTGTACGAACAAACAAAAGATTTGCTGGACAGTGGTAAGCTGGTAGCATTGCTCGGCGGCGACCACAGCACACCGCTGGGTTACTTTAAAGCCATTGCAGAAAAACATGGTGACTTTGGCATGCTGCAGATAGATGCCCACTGCGACTTGAGAAAAGCCTACGAAGATTTTAACTACTCCCATGCTTCCATCATGTACAATGCGCTGGAAGAAATTCCTGAACTGACAAAACTGGTGCAGGTGGGTGTGAGAGATTATTGCGAAGAAGAATGGGACTACATTAATAACAGCGGACAGCGTGTGGTTACTTACTTTGATCGTGAAATAAAGGAGCGCCAGTACGAGGGACAAACCTGGCATCAACTGGCTGATGAAATGATTGAACATTTACCCCAAAAAGTTTTTATAAGTTTTGATATTGACGGGCTTGACCCCAAACTTTGTCCGCATACAGGCACACCCGTGCAGGGTGGTTTTGAAACCGAGCAGGTTTTTTACATGTTTAAAAAATTATTAAAAACCGGCCGCCAGCTTGTAGGTTTCGATTTGAACGAAGTAGGTGTAAGCCAGGATGAGTGGGACGAAAATGTGGGTGCCAGGTGCCTGTTTAAATTGTGCAATATGCTGCTGGCAGCCAACCCGTAAAGCAGATGAAAGCAGTGTATTCTTTTTTGCTGAAGCCCGCCAGCCACCGGCTGTATAACAGGGTGGCATTGATCATTGGAATTTTAAATGCCCTGTTTTTTATTTACTTCGCCTTTTTTTCGCTGCATTATTCCGGTGCTGTACTGCATAAAATATATGCAATCGTTATATTGTTTTCTCCCGGCTTTAAATGGTTGTATGGCAAAATAGCTCCTGCTAAAAATTATTCGTTCGCCATAAATTATTTGCTGATTGCTGCCGGGTGGATGTTTTTGTTTAGCAACTGGTGGATGAGCCTGCTGCATGTGTTGCTTGCATGCACAGATGTACAGGCACGAAAAAGTATTCACTTGCACATGGATGTGTCCGGTGTACAGCAGCAGCAGGGCATCTTTAAAAAAACTTACCCCTGGCCTGATTTTTCAAACCTGATTTTAAAAGATGGATTGCTTACGCTTGATTTTAAAAACAACCGCATTAAGCAAATTGAAATACAGGAAAGGGTGGATGAAAATTTGTTCAATGAATTTTGCAGGATA
>JAYWIB010000791.1:0-1669 GCA_043789265.1 Chitinophagaceae bacterium | reverse complement strand
CTTAGGTAAGATATATATTTCTGATATGAGTAATCTTAATTAGTATTTTTTCCACCCTTTGCCAGCGCCACCAGCACTAAGATGAATACTGCGCCGCCTACTACCCATACCCAGGGCTGCTGATACCAGTTGCCCCCCTTGTCAACATTAATATCTACATCCAGTTTCTTTTCCTGTGCCCAGGCTGCAATTGTAAGTACAGAACCAGTTAAAGCAAGCCATGTTTTGTTTAAAACCTGTTTCATAATTTTGTTGGTTTAATTTAATAAATTGGTTAAAGTAAAAGACGCAAATTTTTAAATTCATCATGCGTTAACGGTTATCTTTCAAAAACAATTCCATAAAATTTTTATACATTAATTACCCTATTTTTATATTTTAGAATCCATAAAAGCCTGTCAGTTGTAGAAAATTTTTCCCGGCTTTACTTAAACATCAGCACATTCATGAACTTTAGCCTGTATACTATTGGATTAAGTATTTATATCCTGATACTGACCGGAGTAATATTTAAAATTTTATTTGAAACTTACAGCACAGGCAAGTCGCTGGCCTATCTGCTGCTCTGTCTTTTTGTTCCCGTGGCCGGGATAATTTTTTACTTATTGTTTGGCGTAAACTACTGGAAGAAAAAACGCTATTCAAAAAAGATGAAAGAAGATGGCATTATGCTGCAGCACATTCGCAACAGCATAGAAGTATACGATAAGGCAACCATTAATGCCCGGAACAATGCTACAGAACAGCACGCCGAATTATCTGCCATGCTGCTGAAAGATTTGGGCAGCCCCTTGACAGGCACCAACCATGTAACGCTGCTTGCTAATGGAGAAAAGAAATTTCCTGAGCTGCTTACCTCTGTTAAAACGGCTACACACCACATACACATTGAATATTACATTTATGAATGCGATGACACCGGCATGCCGCTGATTGAACTGCTGATTGAAAAAGCAAAGCAGGGTGTAAAAGTGCGTTTTATATATGATGATTTTGGCAGCCCCGGCATCAATTTAAAATTAGAAAGACGAATGACAGCGGCTGGCATTGAAATACATGCCTTTTATAAAATAAAATTTTACCTGCTTGCCAACCGTTTTAATTACCGCAATCACCGTAAGATTATTATTATCGATGGGCATACTGCATTTATAGGCGGCATCAATGTAAGTGACCGTTATGTAAATAATGATATACCCGGCAAATTGTACTGGAGAGATACCCACATAAAAATAGAAGGGCCGGGCGTTTATTACCTGCAGTATCTTTTTATAAGCGACTGGAACTTTTGCTGTGCAGAAAAAAAATTTATACCAGACGCAAAATACTTTGCAGCGCCGGAAAGCACTAAACACAAATGCTTTGTACAAATTGCAGCCAGTGGACCCGATTCTCCACTGCCCTCCATTTTATTTTCTGTACTGCAGGCAATCAACCTGGCAAAAAAAGAAATACTGATTACCACGCCTTATTTTATTCCCGGCGATAGCATTATGGATGCACTGTGCATGGCGGCATTAAGTGGCTTGAATGTAAAGCTGCTGGTACCTGGTATAAGCGATTCAGGTTTTGTAAATGCAGCTTCTCAATCTTATTATACAAGATTGCTAGTGGCAGGCGTAGAAGTGTATTTATATAAAAAAGGGTTTGTACATGCAAAAACGATGGT
>JAYWIB010000790.1:0-1669 GCA_043789265.1 Chitinophagaceae bacterium | reverse complement strand
GTCTCTCCAGATACATAAATACATCAATGTGCCGTAGGAAGGGTTTAAAAGGTTTAAGGTTTGAGGTTTAAGGTTTGAGGTTTTTATTCTTTGTTGATTGTCTTATAACTCGGCCTTACACCTTATACCATTAGCCATCTGCCTTACCACTTTAGCATAAATTTTTTGTCTTTAGTTCCTACCTTCATTTCTCAATTGCTACTATGAAAAAATCATTTGCATTATGCACCAGGTTTGTTTGGTTATTTTTTATTTTCCAATGCTCATTTTTTATGGCATTCGCACAATGGTATAGCCCTGAAAAAATAAATCCGAAGGCGCATTCGCTTAATGAAAAAGCATTTGGACAAGCCAATGAAGGCAACTACGATGCAGCCATACAATCTATCAACGCAGCATTGCTTATTGATAGTAAATTTATTGATGCGCTGCTTTCACGGGCAGCGTTGTATGCAGACTTAAGAAAATATGATTCGTCTGTAATGGATTTTGAAAAAAGCATTGCGCTGGATTCGGTGTATGCTTCCACCTTTTTGCTGCCTTACTCTATCTCCCTTGCAGGCACAGGACAATTTGAAAAAGCGCTGTATACAATCAATCATTTTCTCGGCAATAAAACTTTAAACCAACAGAGTATAAAAGCGGCCACCTACCGCAAACGGGTGTACGAATTTGCAGTGAGCTATGCAAAAGAACACCCTTCTGCAAATTATATATTTAAACCCATGAATTTAGGTGATAGTATGAATTCGGTTTACCCTGAGTATTATCCCTCCATTACCATTGATGGCAGCAAATTAATTTTTACCCGCCGTGTGGAGAATGATGAAGATTTTTATGAAAGTAATTTTAAAAATGGAAAGTGGAGCAAAGCAATACCGCTGCCTGGAAAAGTAAATACCAACCTGAATGAAGGCGCTCAAAACATTTCGCAGGATGGCAGTTGGATTATTTTTACCGGTTGCAATTATCCTGAAGGGGCAGGTGGCTGTGATTTATATATTTCTTATAAAACAAAAAAAGGGTGGACTGAAGCAGAAAATTTTGGCTTTATCATCAACACCGATTTTTGGGAATCTGCACCGTCATTGTCACCCGATAAAAGAGACTTGTACTTTAGCAGCAACCAGGCAGGCGGTTATGGCGGTAAAGACATTTGGGTATGCCACCGAAATGAAAAGGGCAAATGGAGCAGACCCGAAAATCTTGGCCCTGTGGTAAACACTGCTGGAGATGAAAGCTGCCCATTTATGTACAGCGATAATCAAACATTATTTTTTAACAGCAATGGTCTTTTAGGATATGGTTCTACCGATTTGTTTTTTACAAAAAAACAACAGGATACAGGATGGGCAAAGCCTGTAAACCTGGGCTATCCAATCAATACCATTGATGATGAAGGATCGCTAATAGTAGCTGCTGATGGCAAAACGGCTTATTACGCCAGCGAAGGAAAAGACAGCCGTGGCGCATTGGACCTTTACACTTTTGAATTGAGGGAAGATATTCGTCCGCCAAAAACTTTGTGGGTTAGAGGCCAGGTATTTGATGCAAAAACAAAAGAGGGTTTGCCCAGTTCGGTAGAACTAACGGATATCAATAGCCGCCAATTAATAAGTAAGGTGCAAACAGATGAGCAGGGCAATTACCTGACTACATTGCCTACGGG
>JAYWIB010000789.1:0-5800 GCA_043789265.1 Chitinophagaceae bacterium | reverse complement strand
AGGGGTTCCCTTTAATAATAATAACCACCATTCAATAAAATCAATACTTACAGAGTCAAATTTTTGAATGCTGCACTTTTACCGGACAGCAATGATTTAGAATGTGATAATTACAAAATCTCTCCATATTTAGTAATTTCAAAAAAATATTTTTTAAATGCCCGATGTTCAAAATACTGACCTTTTAAAAATCGTTAAGAGGCTTGAGATGATTAAGAGCCTTATTGCTTTGGAGGAAGAAGGCGAAATAGGTACACATATTTCTAAATTGGAGCAACTGGTTTTGACAGCAGAAATAGAAAATATCATTGTTTGCCTTAAAGAAAAATCATACAGTAAAGCCGTAACAGCAATTGAAATATTCATTAAACAACATCATAGCCTTACCATTTACCTTGACCCGGAAATTGATGCACTCAAATTTGAGATTAAATCCCTTGAAGCTGCAATCAATATTTTATCTGACGAAAAAGCAGATTTAGAAAAACTAATACATGAATTTGGGATAAGACATAATAAAGAATTAGGCGAACTGCTTATTAAAATATTACAATACAGAAAAAAGAAGACGAAAGGAACGCCACAGGAACAGGAAGCAGAAGACGATTATAACACCTATCACCAACAATACGAAGCCACCAAAAACGAAGAAGTAGCTACGCTTACTGATGAAGAACAAAAGGAGCTTAAAGCTAAATACCGCAAAGCCAGTAAGCTTTGCCACCCAGATGTGGTAAGCGAAGAACAAAAAGAGTTAGCTACAAAACTCTTTGCAGAATTGAGTGCTGCTTATGAAAAGAATGACATTAAACTGGTAAGTGAAATTTTAGAAGGTTTGGAAAAAGGAAATTTCTTTATCTCTAAATCTGATGCCATTAATGAAAAGCAGTTGCTACAAGCAGAAATGCAAAAACAACGATTGAAAGTAGAAGAATTAAAAGACCAGTTACAGGCAATTAGAGAAAGTGACACTTATAAAACAATAAGTAGTATTGATAATTGGGAGGAATATTTTACTACTGCCAAACAAAAATTACGATTACAGTTAAATGATTTAGAAAATGGAGAATAATGAATTAATAAAATTTGAAGGCGGTCTAATAAAAAGAGTTAGCACTGTAATTAGTATTACAAGCAAATTTTTGGCATTATCAGAACCGCAATTAATTCCTTATCGTAAAAAAGACAAATGGGGGTTTTGTACACTTGATAAAAAGATTGTTATTGATTGTGTGTATCATTTTGCAAATCAATTTACAGAAGACCTTGCTTGGGTTGTGAATAATAACAGAAAGGGAAGCTTTATTAATAAATCGGGAGTCGCAATTTCTCCTTTTATATATGGTCGCTCTGACCCTTTTAGCGATGGTTTGGCAAAGGTGAGCCTAAATGAGAGATATGGCTTTATTAACAAAAAGGGTGAAGTTGTAATACCCTGTATTTACGATAGCGCCGACTCTTTTAGCGAAGGTTTAGCTGTAGTAGGATTAAACGACAAGCATGGTTTTGTGGATTTATTTGGACAAATGAGAACCCCTTGCATATATGATATTGCTTGTAAATTTAAAGATGGCTCTGCATTAGTAGATATTGGCAATGAATATAATTATATTGATGAAACAGGAAAGGTTATAGAAATAACAGACGAAAAGGAAATAACTGATGAATTATTTGATGAATTAAAAAATGGGAAACATGGCTTTATTGACGCTAATAATAACGTAATTATTCCTCATGTATATGATACTGTCGGGTCGTTTAATGAAGGGCTTGCTTATGTTAAAAAAAATGGGAAATACGGGTTTATAAATAAAAGAGGGAAGCAGGTTATCCCTTGTAAATATGATGACGCTTTTTCTTTTTTCTTGGGTCTGGCATTTGTTACCATTAATGAAAAAGATGGTTTTATTAACAAAGAAGGAGTAGAATATTGGGAAGATTAAAATAATAAACACAAAAAAAGTGATAGCAAAACCTACGGTATTTATTTTAAATCCTGGCGCAAGCTATGGTTTAGAAAAAAATTGCCGGCCACGTCTCTTTTTCGATGGCCCATATGTGTGTAGGCAATGGTCTTGGAGGGGATAAGTTGAGTGTTTTATGTTTATTTTTAGGATAACTTTATAGAACTCAAATAAAAAAAATGAAAATACCAGCCAAACAAGTAACAATTGAGAATGTTACTTTATTTGAGCAATTAATATCTTCCATCGTAATCTTAATAATTGTTTTAAGTCCATTGGTTTTTTGCTATTGGTTAACTGATTTTATAAATGGGCTTATAGAAAAACATTTAAAATTTCATTGGTGGATTGGCTTTCATTGGTGGAAAAGTATAATCGGATTACTTTTCTTTATTTTTAGTGGAAGCTATGTATCAATGTTTTGGCATTACTTGATGGAAAAGATATTGTTCCCAAATCTTAGTCAATTTATAATAGAATTGGACAATTCACGTAAATAACCGGGAAGAAAAGACTGCTCACAAGGCTATGGCAGAGGCCTGAGAAGCTTTATAATTTGGAGAGAAACTCGGAGTAGAATCAAGTAATATTAAATCCAGCTTTTAACTTTAGGGTGAAGGCGAACAAATTTACATATTCATTTTTGCAGCAGTATTAATTTCATCATTAAAGTCTTTTTTTACAATAATTTCTATTCGCTTATCATATTCAAACTTTACCGTAATCTCCGAATGATGTGTAAAGTAGGCAGGATAATAAGGTATATTCTCTTTTCCGATAATAAAATAGCCCATTGCAATCTTGATTGTTTCAAACGAAAAATCTGTTGGCAATTTATTAATCTCTTTACTCGTTTCAATACTTGGTACAATATGTAAATTTGCTGAATAATTACCAACATCCGCAACCATAATAATATCGTTATCTATCACATACGTTTCATGCCTATAAATTTCCAGAGCCGTTATGTATAACACATCATTTATGTATTTGTGATACAGGATGACCTTTGGTTTAGGAATTCCAATATCAACACCATCAAATTCCCCATGATTAATTATGTAAGCAATATCATCTGCCTTCTCTAATGAGTCTTTATTATAATAAACTGTTTCAAACCCTCCACCCCATCCCTCTAATAAAGTTTGTAAGGTTACTTTTTCTCTTGCTAGTATTTGAGCAATTAAACAAGTATTCTTTTGGAAAATAGTAAGCACATTATCTTCCTCAAATGCTGATTTAAAAGTACCTGGGTGTGTAATAACCTTTAAAAATGTTTCAGTACCAGAACCCCAAACATGAATATCGCCAAATATTTCTGCTTGGGTTAAATCCCAATCAGCAGATGTTAGCAACTTAGCCGCCCGTATCGTTTCACTTATGAAGTCTATAAATAACAAACCAAAAGAAGATTTCTGAAATCTGTTTTTAAAGTCATAGCTTTTCAGAAAAGTAACTACCTCGTCTTCTGATATATTGGCTTCTTCAATCTCATTTGTATATTTTCTAAATTCAATGAGCAAATCTGTCATTTCGTTTTTAAAGCCTCCCAAAACCAAACACAAGTTTTTTTTAAGTATATAAATCTTTTGCATTAAATCCATAGGCTTATAAACTAAATTTTCTGGATAGAATTTATTAATGCTAAAATTATTTGTAGGCACCTGCATATTTTCTCTTCCAATCATGTTAGAGAAAAGAAGGTCACTTATCATAAAGGGGATTTCATTTTTTACTGTACAAGCAATTAGCGTCATATTTAAAAAGTTTATGCAATAAATCTTCGTAAAGGCGGAATAAAATTATGAATCAATTTATCACGGTAATCTTTGCTTCGATAAAAGCTCAGTAAAGATATTCAAGTACAAGTGAGTGACACAACGCTGCCGCCACAACGCTGCTCAGCCTGTCCCCAAAATAACATTCCACCCTCCAATTAATCCCAATTTAATCTTGCCATCCGCCTGAAATGGCCTACCTTCGCCGCTCTTTTTAAAAAGCGATTATGAACATCAGAAATATAGCTATTATAGCACACGTTGACCACGGCAAAACTACGCTGGTAGACAAGATTTTACACGCCACCAAAGTGTTTCGTGACAACCAGGAAACTGGTGAACTCATCATGGACAGCAACGACCTTGAAAGGGAAAGGGGCATCACTATTTTTAGCAAAAACGTATCGGTTACTTATAAAGACATTAAGATCAATGTGATTGATACTCCGGGCCATAGTGACTTTGGCGGGGAAGTGGAAAGGGTATTGAAAATGGCCGATGGCGTGCTGCTGCTGGTAGATGCTTTTGAAGGGCCAATGCCGCAAACACGTTTTGTATTGCAGAAAGCGCTGGCGCTTGGTCTTCACCCCATTGTGGTAATCAATAAAGTAGATAAACCAAACTGTCGCCCTGATGAAGTGCATGATGCAGTGTTTGAATTATTTTTTAACCTGGATGCTACAGAAGAACAACTGGATTTTCCAACGGTGTACGGCAGCAGCAAACAGGGCTGGATGAATACATCGCTTACACCAACGGATAATATTCTTCCATTGCTGGATGCGATACTGGAACATGTGCCCGAGCCAAAAGTAAATGAAGGCCCTACGCAAATGCAGATTACTTCACTGGATTATTCTTCTTTTCTCGGCAGGATTGCGGTGGGTAAAGTTGCCCGTGGCAGCATCAAAGAAAATCAGCAGATTGCTTTGCTCCAGGCAGATGGCAGCAATAAAAAAATGAAAATTAAGGAACTGTATGTGTTTGAAGGCATGGGCAAAAAGAAAACAACCGAAGTTTTTGCCGGTGATATTTGCGCCGTGGTGGGCTTAGAGAATTTTAACATCGGCGATACCATTGCTGATGTGGAAAACCCCGAAGCATTGCCGGTTATAAGTGTGGATGAACCAACGATGAGCATGCTGTTTGGAATTAATAACTCCCCGTTTTTTGGTAAGGAAGGAAAGTTTGTTACCAGCCGTCACCTGCGTGACAGGCTGATGAAAGAAACAGAAAAAAACCTGGCATTGAAAGTGGAAGACAGCGATAGTGCAGACAGCTTTAATGTCTATGGCCGTGGCATTTTGCATCTCGGCATTTTAATAGAAACCATGCGCCGTGAAGGTTTTGAATTGACGATTGGACAGCCGCAGGTGCTGGTAAAAATAATTGATGGCGTAAAGCATGAACCTTATGAAGTACTGGTGGTGGATGTACCTGCAGAATACAGCGGTAAAGTGATTGATCTGGTTACACAGAAAAAAGGTGAAATGCTGGTGATGGAAACCAAGGGCGAAATGCAGCACCTGGAATTTGATATCCCTTCAAGAGGATTGATTGGATTGAGGAGCAATATGCTCACCAACACTGCCGGTGAAGCTGTGATGGCGCACCGCTTTGCAGAATACAGGCCCTGGAAAGGTTCTATACCTGGCCGCAACAATGGTGTATTACTAAGCAAGACAACGGAAAAAACAACCGGCTATTCTATTGATAAATTACAAGACAGGGGACGTTTTTTTGTAGACCCGGGAGAAGAAGTGTATGCAGGTCAGATAATTGCAGAACACATTAAACCAGGAGATTTGGTGGTAAATGCAACGGAGCCAAAAAAACTGACCAATCACCGTGCAAGCGGAACAGATGACGCCAGTAAGGCTGCACCAAAAATTTTAATGAGCCTGGAAGAATGCATGGAATACATCCAGCAGGACGAATGTATAGAAGTAACGCCCAAGAGTATACGCTTACGCAAAACAATTTTAAATGAAGATGAGCGCAAGCGGGTGAGCAAGTCAATGTCCACTGAAGCGGTTTAAATTTTTTTTGATAAAATAC
>JAYWIB010000788.1:0-1674 GCA_043789265.1 Chitinophagaceae bacterium | reverse complement strand
CAGGGTGTTGGTATATATTGCAGTAAATACTTCCATACGCCTTGCATCTATCATAGCACAATACAAGGCGGTGGCATCACCTGCAACGGATATGGCAGATGATGCAAGCAACTCAAGCGAACTGATTGCAATTAATTTTTTATCAAGTGCATAGCAAATACCTTTTGCACTTGCCATGCCCACCCGCAGGCCTGTATAAGAACCTGGCCCTTCAGTAACGGCCACTGCATCCAATTCATGTAAATCAACGCCTGCTTGTTTTATTAAAGAAGCTATGGCAGGTTGTACAAAGGCCGCATGGTCACGTTGTTTATCATGTATAAGCTCATGCAGCATTCTGCCATCTTTTGCAATATTTACAAAAGCAATTTCAGTAGCTGTATCTATATTTAATATCAGGGCCATGTGTGTGCTTCTTTTTGCAGTAAGGGTGCAGGGCTGTATCGCTTGTCTGTAATAGACAATGTAAGCAGCAACTGATAAATATTTTTAAGGCCGATTGTATCTCCCCATTCAAACGGTCCGTACGGATAACTGGTTCCCAGCTTCATGGCAATGTCAATTTCTTTTTTTGTACTCACCTTCTCACCAAGTGCAAAAAAAGCTTCATTGATAATCATGCTTATCACCCTGGGAGCTACCAGCCCCGGTGTATCTGGCACATTGATATATTTTCGGTGGCAGGCAGATAATATTTCACTGCATTGGGATGAAATATTTCCGGCCACTTCCCAGCATTCATTTTTTAAAAATCCTTTCCATGTATTGATGCGTACAACATTTGGCGGCGCTTGCATAGATTGTAATGTTTCGGTAACGGCATGTATCAGCACAGGTTTGTCAGTTACAGAAAAGCTGAATGCGTTGCCTGCTGCAGTGTCTAAAATGAAATATCCATCTGCCGCAGGTATTGATTCATGCGGCGCATTCATTCTTTGCCATTCAATTTCATTTGAAAGGTCAATGGCTTCTTCCCATTGCTCATCAGCAGCCCAAACAGCAAGTGTCATCAATTATTTTTTGCAAAAATAGGTGGTTGATAAAAGATATATTTGCATTCCTTTTTAAAAAGCAACTATGAGTAAGCAAATCATTAATACCAGCAATGCACCGGCGCCCATTGGCCCTTATAATCAGGCGGTAAAGGCAGGTAATTTTTTATTTATATCGGGGCAGGTGGCACTTAAGCCAGGCACAAATGAATTGGCCAATACAGATATAATTGAAGAAGCACACCAGGTAATGCAAAACCTAAAATCTATTTTGGCAGAAGCAGGAATGGATTTTAACAACGTAGTAAAGACAACCATTTTTTTAAGTGATATGGAGTTGTTTGGATCAGTAAATGAAATTTACGCAAAATATTTTGAAGGAAATTTTCCTGCCAGGGAAACCATTGCTGTAAAAGGTTTGCCCAAAAATGTAAATGTAGAAATCAGTATGATTGCCACTGATTAGTTTGCGGATGATTTTATTCTTTCATTCACCTTGCTGTAATTTATGTAAACGATGGCCGATACAAAACCACAGGTGCTGATTACTGCCGCTGCTCATGAATATTTAATAAACACATTAGAATTGAAGGGCTATGCAGTACAATACGCACCACTGATTACCTACGATGAATTGTTTGCCTGCATTGATAGCATCGCAGGGCTGATAGTAACCACCCGT
>JAYWIB010000787.1:0-1675 GCA_043789265.1 Chitinophagaceae bacterium | reverse complement strand
AGTATGTATCGCTTTGCACAAAGGCAATGGAAAATGGCTTAGGTGTTGCCACACATGCCATCGGTGATGCTGCCATTGAAATGGTGATTGATATTTATTCGGCATTGCATAAAAACTTTCCTTCGCTTATCAAACGAATCGAACATCTTGGCCTGCCGGAAAAAAAACATCTAGAGCAGATGGCGGCAAACAATATTGCCTGTTCCATGCAAACAATTTTCCTGGATGAGCTGGGGAAGAATTTTATCAAATATTTAGACGAAGATTACCTCAATCAGTGTTATCCTGTGCAGTCCGTTTTGCAGCATGGCATATTGATGGCCTTATCGTCCGACGCACCCGTGGTTAAAAATTTTAATCCAGTGAAAGGAATTGAAGCCGCCGTTACAAGAAAAACCAGCGAAGGCCAACGCATTGCTCCCGCCGAAAGTATCAGCATGTCAGCCGCATTAAAAGCATATACTAACAGCGCTGCACACATCAGTGGCGAGGCCCGTTACGGCAGTTTGCAGGTCGGCAAGCTGGCTGATTTTATTTTGCTGAATAAACATCCTTTGTCACTTGCTGCTGAAGAAATCAATTCATTAAAAGTGCTGCAGACATTTGTGGACGGTAAGCAAGTGTGGGCAGCGGGCAAATTATAAAAGCCAATCGTTTACGCATCTTTTTTGGTTTATGCTTATCTTTCTTTTTTAATTAAAAAGATGAATACCCGCAATTACCTCAATTATTTATTGAATCCGCTGGAGCTGCTGCGAACAAAAAAAGTGCTGCAGGTAAATCCCACAATAGCCGGCGAACGCAATGAGCCTGCTACTGTAAAAATATTTGTATACGATTACAATAACGAATCAATAGAAGTAAAAGAATTATCCGGCGTGGCGGGCTGTTATCCTTACCTGGAATCCAGCAAGGCCACCTGGATAAATGTAGACGGCCTGCGCAAATCTGATGTGGAAAGTATTTGTACTCATTATGGCATACACAATCTTATTACCGAAGATATTTTAAGCCGTGGACAGCGGCCCAAAATGGATGAGATAAACGGGCTGGTGTTTTGCCTGCTGAATATGATGTATTTTAATGAAAAAGATTCGGTAGTGGAAACAGAGCAGATAAGTATTGTATTGGGTAAAAATTTTGTTATCAGTTTTCAGGAAGATGCAGAAAAAGATGTGTTCAATCCGCTGAGAGAAAAGCTGAAAATAAACGGCAGCAAGGTGCGGCAGCAGGGTTCTGATTTTTTATTTTATTCATTGATTGATTTAATAGTGGATAATTATTTTTTGGTGATGGAAAAACTGGGTGAAAAAATTGAAGCACTGGAAGAAGATATTATACGCAATGCCAACACAAGGAGCCTTGCCAAAATAAACATGCTGCGCAAGGAAATGATTATTTTAAAAAGAAGCATTGCACCTGTACGAGAATTGGTGAATGGAATATTGCGCAGCGAAAGTGAACTGATAGAAGAGCGTACTGAAAAATATTTTAAAGATGTGTACGACCACATTATTCAGGCAAACGAACTTGCAGAAAACTACCGGGATATGATGATGAACCTGCAGGACTTATACCTCAGCAATGTAAATTTAAAAATGAATGAAGTGATGAAGGTAATGACTGTAGTTACCTGCCTGCTGGCGCCGGCCACCGTTATTGGCGGCATCTTCGG
>JAYWIB010000786.1:0-1676 GCA_043789265.1 Chitinophagaceae bacterium | reverse complement strand
GCCTTCACCTGTATTTACCCAGCCTGCGGGCAGTGTGGGTGCAGGTGCCACCAAGCCTATACTGCCAATAGAAGTACTTAATACAATGCTGTAAGTACCGGGAAAAACTCCTGCAAAACTATAGGTGCCATCGGCAGCTACGGCTGTGGTGGCGGCAACATTACCGCTGCTGTTTACCAGGATTGCATTAACACCACCGGCGTGTGTGCCAATGCCATCCAGCAGGCTATTGCTTAATCCATTTACATCATTGAACACAGTGCCGGATATAGAATTATTGAGTACCGATCCTGAGAGAAATGCGCCGGTGGCACTTACCAAATCTATACCTCCGCTGCCGGTGGCTGAACTGCTGTTTACAGGATACAATGCAGCGTTGGTATAATTGAGTATTTGCGCAGAAGTACTGCCGGTAAAATCATTGGGTATAACGGAATAGCCGTAAAAAGTAGTGTTGTTTGCAATACCAAAATCAGATAGTTTTATAAACACACCACCAATACCCTGGTTAACGGTGGTAGAAATTTTTAACCTGTTTTCAACTGCAGTATCCCGGCGGAATATTACATAATTAAGGGCTGCCACAGGGTTTACTGTTCCAAACCCTGCTGCAGTTAAAGAAATAATTCCTGAATAACCCGTAGGGTTACCCGAAGCATCCACCGATAAAATTACCGCTACTTTTACCGGGTCATGTGCGTTTACATCACCTCTTTCAAAAATAGAAAAACCCAGCTTTGTATTGTCTGACGCAGATACACCGTTTGGAAAAATAACATCCAGTCTTTCGATGTTATTGTTATTGCCATTGCCATCACCCTGGTTGGCAAACAAATTATCTGAACCGGAATTAAAGGCAGTATTGCCATTAAAAAAAACTTCCATACTGTCGTTGTAGTCCGGCGCAATGTTGAGGGTGCTGCCTGCAATATTTCCTTCGCTGTACCTGAGGTTTCTTATGCCGGTAACCACTGCATTGTTCACCCTTCTTATTTTTACAAACTGGTTGGGAATGGCTGCAAAGCGGTACACATTGCCGCCTGCGGTAAAATTATTTAACTGCAGATTGTTGCTGGCAGTGCCGGAGAGGTTACCATACTTATATAAATAAGTGTTACCCGCCAATGGCGAACCAGCGGCACCGGTCGCACTATACGATAGGCCATTTGTGCTGGTGAGGTAAGAGGAATTTACAGCAGTAATAGCCGTTTGCCCATATGCATTGCCTGCCGCAATACACAGCAATAAATAAAATAAACTGAACTTTCTTTGTAAAAGAAGTTTTTTCATAAGTCAGTATTGATTTTTAAAGTATTGGAATGCTGATTTTAACCGAAACTTTTTTCATTAACCTTTTATAACCGGGTGCATTTCAAATTTTTAGCAAATTTGAAAATATAAATAAACAAAACCAGAACACGAAGGACACTACTATAATGCATTTCGGGTAATACTTTGTGTGCTTTGTGTTCCTGCTTTTAAAAACGAAAATTTGAAATAGACTCTATGGCTGCAATATTTTTTTATTATAAAATCATGTAGTCATTATTTAACATGCAAATGGTTGCATGGCACATTATTCATTCAGCCATGATAACATCCAATACAAATGCATCCGCATACACAGATTTAATTTGCATGTAAAAAGAAATAAAAATTGGAAAGGAAAATAAAAA
>JAYWIB010000785.1:0-1678 GCA_043789265.1 Chitinophagaceae bacterium | reverse complement strand
TGCAGCACAGAAAAAAAATTGCCAATGAACTTTCAGCTATCAGAAGAACACCTGATGATACAAAAAGCAGCAAGGGATTTTGCTGTAACCGAATGCCTGCCGGGCGTAATTGAAAGAGACGAACTGCAAAAATTTCCAACAGAACAAATTGAAAAATTAGCTGACCTCGGTTTTATGGGTATGATGGTAAAGCCGGAATATGGCGGCAGTGGTATGGACACCATCAGCTATGTGCTTGCCATGGAAGAGATTAGTAAAGTGGATGCAAGCGTGAGTGTATGCATGAGTGTAAACAACAGCCTGGTGTGCTACGGCCTGCAGGAATATGGCAACGAAGCACAAAAACAACAATATTTAACACCCCTGGCGCAGGGAAAAAAAGATGGCGCATTATTTATAGGCGCATTTTTATTAAGTGAGCCGGAAGCAGGCAGCGACGCTACTTCGCAGCAAACCACCGCTGAAGACAAGGTCGATTATTATCTATTAAACGGTACAAAAAACTGGATAACCAATGGCAACAGCGCTTCGGTATACCTGGTGATAGCGCAGACGGATGTGGCCAAAGGACATAAAGGTATCAATGCATTTATTGTGGAAAAAAACTGGCCCGGTGTGGTGGTGGGTGCCAAAGAAAATAAGCTGGGCATTCGTGGAAGTGATACACACACTATTTTATTCAATGATGTAAAAGTGCCCAGAGAAAACAGGATTGGTGAGGATGGCTTTGGTTTTAAGTTTGCCATGAAAACATTGGCGGGCGGCCGCATAGGCATTGCATCCCAGGCCCTGGGCATTGCAAGCGGCGCTTACGAAAGATCACTGGCATACAGTAAACAGCGCAAGGCTTTTGGCAAGGAAATTATGCATCACCAGGCCATACAATTTAAGCTGGCCGATATGGCTACTAAAATAGAATGTGCAAGGCTGCTGTGTTTAAAAGCCGCAGCAGAAAAAGATCAGCACCTGGATTATACACTGAGCGGAAGTATGGCAAAAGTTTTTGCCAGCGAAACGGCTATGTGGACAGCCACTGAAGCAGTGCAGATACATGGCGGCTATGGTTTTGTAAAAGAATATCATGTGGAGCGAATGATGAGGGATGCAAAAATTACGCAGATATATGAAGGCACCAGTGAAGTGCAGCGCATTGTAATAAGCAGGAGTATTTTAAAATGAAAAGGCAGACAGCCCCTCTTAACCTCAGCCCCTCCTAAGCTCCCCTGAGGGGAGGAGCAGCAGCCCTTCTAACAATAAAATAGTTTGCACTTTTTTTATCATAAAAACTCTGCACTCTCTGCCTCTCTGCGTGCCAACTTTTCTCAGCGTACTCTGCCCCTTTGCTTCTCTGCGTGCCAAACATTCCTCAGCGTCCTCTGCCCCTCTGCGTGCTAAACTCTTCTCTGCGCCCTCCGCCCCTCTGCGTGCCAACTCTTCTCAGCGTCCTCTGCCTCTCTGCGTGCCAAACTCTTATACCAAAACCCTCCTCATTTCTTATCTTAGCATCTCATGCCAATCAACAAAGAAAAGTACAAAGAGATACTCTCAGTATTAAATGGTAAGGCAACACTCGTTGCTGTAAGCAAAACAAAACCAATTGAAGATATTCAGGCCTTGTATGATGAAGGCCAGCGGGACTTTGGAGAAAATTATGTACAGGAAATGGCAGACAAGCAGG
>JAYWIB010000784.1:0-1683 GCA_043789265.1 Chitinophagaceae bacterium | reverse complement strand
TTAAAGATTAAAAATGGAGCCGTTGATTTGCCGTTTAAATTGCTGCCTGGCGAAGTGCAGTATTTTGAGATTACATTGCCACGGCCATCAGTAAATACAAAGTTTGCCAACCCCGAAGAGTTTAAGTTGTGGGATAAATTGATGGGGGAAAAATCAAACTGACCTTTTTATTATACTGCCTGCATTTGTATTTCAATTGAGCTGCTTTGGTACAGTTTATTATGAGGAAAGGAGAACTCCGGTTATCTAAAAATCTTTGGGCAGTGTTGCTTAATAATATCTATTGTTGCTATTACCTTACATTATATAAATTTAAAAATCCTTACCCTTATTTATAAATTAAACCCAGATTTTGCAGTTGAAAGCGCTGCCATATATTTAACAGTACAAGAGGGCGATGCAACGATGTTTATTCAGGGCTCATTAGCGTGGACAAAAAAATAAAAAATATGCAGTTTAGTTTGCGATAAGTCAGGAGGTCTGAATCTGAAAAATACAGTTTTTTATTCCTAAAATATTTATGCATATTTCCGCAACATTTTTTTGTTACCGGTTTTAAGGATTGTTCAGTCACCGCCGTTAGTTTCAATGACATAACTCTACGATGCCAAAGAAAAGGATGCGATATTAAAAAAACTTAGAGATACCGGTAGTCAAATATTTAGAAGCCGGCTTAATTTCATAAGCTGCTTCTACACACCGCATCGTCCATATAACATCTTCTACCGAGTTATCAAGCACGGTAGATGAACCCTCTGCATAGCACATTAACTGCGACATGCTGCCGATAAATGCATGCGGAAACCAAGAACCCTTTACTTTAATCTGCTGCCAAACAGGTTCAGCATTATTTAATATTGACACATATTCAATGGTATCCGGCAAGCCTTCCGGATAATTAATGAGTAAGCCCATTTGAATTTTTACAGCACCGTGTGTGCCTTCTATTTTTACAAATGAATGTTGATGCGTAGCGCCAAAATTATGATTGTGGTTGGTATGTATATTTGCCCTTACAGCATCGCCATAATCCATAATTATATCAGAGCGTACAGAGGCAAGACCAGGTGAATTGGGATGCCTGGTAGTTTTTCCAAAAACATCTGTGGGGTTACCTAAAAGCGAACGTATAAAATCAATATAATGGATGCTGTGATAGGCGATTTCCACCCTTGAAATGGTTTTCATAAACGACCATAAATGCCAGGGTGTATACACGTTGATATTAAATTCTACATCGCATACTTCGCCTATTAAACCTTTTGCAATAATATCCTTAGCAGCAAGCATGAAGGGGGCGTAGCGCAATTGGAAGTTGACAGCCGCTTTTATGCTTTTTTCACGGCAAATGGCTAAAATCATTTCTGCTTCTGCCAGGTCATCACCCATCGGCTTTTGCATAAGTACAGCGGACCCATCAGGAAGTTTTTTTAGTATGGGAATAATAGCTGCAGCCGGCAATGCAATGTCATAAATCATTGCACCAGAAACTGTTTCAGCGGCTTCATCTATTGACGCAAATACATGTGGAATTGTAAAGTCTGCAGCAAGTTTTGCAGCTTTTGCAGAGTCTGTGTCATAAATTCCAGCTACTTTAAAACCAGCTAACTGATAAGCTGGTAAATGTGCATCTTTAACAATACCACCAGCCCCAATTATAACTACAGGCAAAGGCTGTAACGG
>JAYWIB010000783.1:0-5855 GCA_043789265.1 Chitinophagaceae bacterium | reverse complement strand
CAATGTTCATTGCCGACCCGGTTTGTACATAAAAAGCCTGACCCGATTGAATATATTGATCTGGCCCACCAGCCCTGTTGGGCGTCATTACATAACCGCCTCCCGATCGTGTAACAGTTACGTACCTGCCTACATCAGAAGCCAGTGGATCCCATGCGTAAAACTGATCCAGCAAATTTGTTTTTACCAACTGTCCAAAATCAATCGGAGATGCATAAGGATTTCCAATAAGGGTGTTTTTTCTTATGGCAGGATTGGAACTTGGCGCCGCTGCATTAAATACCTGTATACCTGTTTGCAAATATCCTTTGCCGCTTAAAGTGGTTATATTTTTTGCCGGAGGATTTGTATTGGAAGCATTTCTGTCGCCTCTGATAAAAATAAAATAGCCTGTATTTTTTGCACCGGAAGGATTGCTGTTGGCAGATAAATCTGTGGAAAATGTATTCGTAACATCCACCAGGTTTTGTGTGGTGGTATCCCAGCTTTTTAATGAAGGATTGTTTTGTGCACTCACATCGAGCCCATTTATGAGGGGTGCTGCACCGGGGCCCGTTATCAGTGTTCCCTTATTATAATTACCAGCACCATACAGGCCGCCATTTTGCCAATTGTCATATATATTTCCTGCAACTGATACAGGGCATGTGGCCAGCCGCCATGCTCTTCTTGCAGGGTAATATCGTTGCACGTCAAAATTGCCAGAATCGCCATAAGTAAATGCAGCGCCCACTATACCTACTCTTGCTGTGGTGGAAATGGATGATGAAAGGGTAACTGTATTATTAATAATAATATTTCCAGATGTGGGTGTAAACACGCCGCTGATAGTAAAAGCCTTATTGAAGGTAACTGTACCACCACCGGTTTTACTTATAGTTAAATTATTGTTGGAACCAAGTGTGCCGGTGCCGGGAAAATTGGTATTACTGGTGCCGCTTAAAACAATGTCTCCATTGCTGGCAATTGATCCATTATTGGTAATGATACCGGCAATGGTTAATGTGCCGCCTGCATTGGTGGTTACCGAAGCATTTGTGCTGATGGTAATATTTTTTACAGCTCCGCTGTTTCCATTTGATATAGTGGGATAATTGCCACCCACGCCTAAATTAGGAATCGTTGCATCTTTAGTGGCGTCAGGTACACCATTGCACCAGTTGGAGGCATCATTCCAGTTGGTATTTACACCGAGCCATGTGATAGGTCCGCCTGTAGCAGTTCTTGTTGCTGCAATGGTCATTGCATCATTGGTTATATCTGCATCAGCACCGGGCGAAGTAACGGAGGTAACAGTGGCATTGAATGTATATGTTCCCGCCACAGTCATGTCTACCGTACAGCACATGGTTACATCCGATGTATTGCCTGCGGCCAATGTGGAACTGCTAATGGTACCAGTTAATGTTTGTGTAGCAGCACCTGTTATATTCACCGTAACGGTAACGGGTGTGTTTGCAAAATTGATAGTGGTGCTGCCATAATTTTTGATTGCAATCTTAATGGTTTCTGCACTGGAATAGCAGCCGGTATTGGTGGGTGCAGACAGTCCAGTGGCACCGGCATCTATCCGGGTGGCTGCAGTATTGATTATTGCATCCGCACCAATGTCGTGTGGGGTATATGCGGCCCTTGATTGTAAATCGTAATCATTGGCAACAGCAGCTACCGGTGTGCCATTGCCTTCAGCCAGCGTATATACTGCATTGTTGATGTGTAAGTCAACGGAGGACCCTGCCGCTGTGGGAGCAATATATTTTGGATCACTGCTGATGGAATTGGCATCTGAAGAAGTGGCGGTTCGCCATGCAGCCAACGTGCTGATATCGGAACCAAAAGAACCAAGCATCTTATCAGTACCTGTTGCAATGATATCATTGTAATTGGAAGTAAGGCCGCTAACGGTTGTAAACAGGCAACCATAATGCCTGCCACCTCCTGCACTTGTGCTGCTGGATCTGGCGTTAAAAAATATATTGTTCAAACAGCTTCTTGTACCGGATGCCAGAAGGCTGTGAAAGGCATACGTTTTGGAAGCAGACGAATTGCAGGTGCCGCCAATGTATACGCTGTTAAAATAGTAGTTGTTTATACTGCCGCTTTTTTCTGCGATACCAAAAATTCTATTTCCTGTGGTTATGCTGCTTCCATCATTTTTAATACCAAGCCGCACCATATTGTTTTGATAGATGGATGTACCGCTAACCGCATAAATTCCAAATATATTGGATGAAATATTGGTGGTAGACGAGTTAAATGAATGAACAAGATTACCCGATATTATATTTATTCCTGCAGATGGCCCATTGTAACTTATACCAATTAATAAAGTAGCAGCAGAAGCTGCTGTACCTGATATATTGTAAATGACATTTTTGGAAACCACCTGACCGGGGGTGGTGGTTGCAAATAAATAAATCCCCGTTATGCACGCCAGCGTAGAAGTAGAAGCAGAAGAAAGATTGCAGATGGTATTGCCTGTTGTATTAAATACAGCAGTACCCTGTGTAAGTATTCCATAAAAATACTGATTGGCAGTAGCTGTACTGGTAGTTGCAATATTTGAAATGGTATTATTAGAGATTACCTGTGTAATAGCAGGCGTGGATACATTGCCATAAATAGGTATTAGAAAAGTGTTGAGGCTTGACGTGATACTGCTGGCAGTACTAATGCTCCCAATGATGTTGTTATCCACTGTATAAGTACCTGTAGTTCCTGAAAAATAAATACCCATAAGAATAGCAGTGGTTGAACTGCCGGAAAAAGCAATGCCGCCAATACTGTTGCCCTGTATATTAATAATATCTGCAGTTCCCGAGCCGGCATAAATCGCAGCAAACACACTATGGTTAGGAGAGGCCGCCGAATTAGAAAAAGAAACGGCAATGCTGTTGGTGCCACTCTGGGTTCCTATTACATTGGGACTTGCGGTAGTACCTGCGTTAAACTTGCCCGTAACCAAATTTATTAATGCACTGACGCCACTGCTGCTTGAAGTAAATGAAATGTTTCTGATAGTGTTGTTGAGTACATTACTCACGGCAGCAGTTCCTGTTATAAGCATGATGGCATTCAGTTTTCCGCTTCCTGTAATGGTTAAAGCAGTACTGCCTGCCAATGCAGCCGTACCACCAATAAAATTACCTGTAATGGTAAGATCATTTACTGTATTGGATGCAGACTGTATGGCCGAAATAATATTTCCGCTTCCTGTAAGATTTCTTGTAGCGGTTTGATAAAAACTATTGCCCGTAATTGACCATGCGGAAGCATTGTTTGCAAGGTAAATACCATTCATACCTGAGGATGCACTAAAAAAATTATAAATGCTGTTGTTGGTAATACTATTATTATTATTAAGTGCCGGGCTGGCAGAGCCCGACTGATATAGTGCATTTGCCGGTGTACCTGCCGCCGCATCATACAATGCACAATCACTGATGGTATTATTATCGTTGCCACTGCCTGTGCCTGCCGTGCTGAACACCACTGTACCACTGGTGGCGCCTGTGTTGGCGCTTCTTACATTGCAATAAATAACGCTGTTGAATGAGGCATCATTTATAAATTGAACAGCATATCCGCTGGTGCTGGTGTTTTGTATCGTAATATTTTTTGTGGTACCTGCACCTCCGGCTCTGCCGTCAAAAAAAATATTAGTAGCTCCATTAAAAAGCAGTGTTCCTGTACTATTGGATGAAGTAATATTAATACCCGATGAACTTGCCTGAGGCCTGAATGTAATGGTATTGATGCTGCTGCTGCCGTTGATATAAGGAATGGATAATGGAAATGTTTCTACTGCGGATGTGTAGGTTGATTTAAATTCAAATATATAAGCACCTGTAATGGTACAACTGCTGATTGCTGCAATGGCCTGTGTAAGGGAAAGATAATCGCCTGAAGGGCCAATGGTATATGTGCCGGGGGCAGGGCAGGCTTTTACGGTGGTTTGCAGGCTTGCAACAAGCAGCAACGCAATAAGCCACCGGGTGTACAAGATTTTCATGAATATTTTATTACAGGATAACGAAACTGCCTTGCTGGATTTATAACAAGGCACATATAAAAGAACGTGTTTCTACCATTGTTTATTGTTTAATTTTATATGTGAGTGTTGGATACCTGATATTGCAGCGAAGTTTTTTAGCTGCTAATAAAGTAGTAAGATATAGCTGCAAAAAAAAAGTTATGCATTCCGGCATAACTTTTTTATAACCATGTCTATTAAATTCAATTACTGAACAAGCAATTTTAAATCATACTTTTTTGTACTGGTGCTGGTTATTTGCATGCGGTAATTTCCTTTTGCAATAGTGCCTGTGTTTATTTCATGTACCGTATTGCCACCGGCATACGATATAATTTTATTGAAAATTTCCTGACCGCTTACTGAAAATAACCGTACGCTGTATACACCTGTCGGCTGCTTGTTTATGTTAAGTTTTATGCTGTTGCCTGTAGCAGGATTTGGAAATATATAGATGCCGGCACTTTGTTTTGTTATAATAACTTTTACCTTATCGCTATAGGCAGCATCTCCTGCTTTACAGGTGCTTTTTATTCTGTAGAAATACACGCCAGGCTTTACTGCAGCATCTAACCATTTATAATTAACCGTAACGAAACTGTTTCCTCTGGAAAAAGTTCTTCCCGCCGGGGCGAAACTTAATCCGTTATCATCAGAACGCTCTATTTCATAACAGGCAATGTTTAACTCGTTTTCTATATCCCAGTGTATGGTTACATCTGCATCTTTTGTTATTGCTTTTACACCTGTATATTCCACTGATTTTTTAAACACAACCCTGAACCTGTCAATGGCAAACGAAGCAGAATCACCGTTTACGTTAAAGGGTACATTGGTAGTATCTGTTACACTCATCAATAAAGAATGACCGGTATATTTGTCCTGCAAAATAGCGATGAGTTTTGGATTTATTCCTTTGCCAGTAAACTGCAACTGGTAATCCTGCTTCTTTAAATTACTTAGCTGGTAGAAGATAGTATCCCTGCTGCCCAGCCGGTCATTGAATTCTACAGATATTTTTTTGCCATCTCTTATAATGGTAATCTTTTCCAGCCCGCCATTAAAAGTGGTAATTTTTGGAGCATCTTTTTCGTCCACCTGCTTTTCTTTTTTATCTTTTCCAATGTTCAGCACACCGTCAATTACCCTTCTGTCATTTTGTTTTGAAATAAGCAGGTTGGCTGTAAAAAAATCCAGTTTATCTGCGGAAAAAGCAGACGTTGCAACAGGCCTGCTGGCCATGCCAATTGTACTGCTCGTAATAGCTTTGCAGGATTCTTTAAAAGTAAACGTACCTCCTGCCACTGTAGTAGCAATCATAAATGCTGCACCTGATTCAATGATACCATTGTTAGTAAATGCGCTGCCGCCTGCAGGCGTAATGGTATAAGTTCCATTGCCCAGGCTTGTAAACGTAACCCACCCGCCAACGTTGGTACCCAGTTTGGGATCCCATAAATAATAAGCTCTGCCTAATCCGGCTGCAGTACCCGGCGTTACGCCGTTGTAATCAACAGTATTAAAACTGATGGCCGATGCATAAGGATTACCCAATACCTGGTAGCCGGCAAAGTTGTTGATTGGCCTGGCAACATCTCCAACATTTATCTGTCCCTTCACCCTTAATGTAGTAGGTGTAGCAGGCACATTTACGCCACTTACAACTATACTTCTGTCGCCCCTTACAAAAATAAAGTAGCCGGGAAAGTTGGTAATTTTTGCAGCATTGTTGGTTTCAGTAAGTGCATCCCATTTAGCGCCTGCAGAATTATAACTAAAGATGGAAGGATTGGTAGTAGAACCCTGATCGTATCCATTGGCG
>JAYWIB010000782.1:0-5856 GCA_043789265.1 Chitinophagaceae bacterium | reverse complement strand
TGGACATACAGCGCAGCATTGGCGGCGATATTATTATGGCCTTTGATGAATGTCCGCCTTACCCAAGCGACTATGCGTATGCCAAAAACAGTATGGAGCTTACACACCGCTGGCTTTCCAGGTGTTTCGAAAGATTCATTAGTACGCCGGATAAATATGGTTATACCCAAAATTTATTTCCCATTGTACAAGGCAGCACTTACAAAGATTTACGGAAGGCCTCCTGCGAATACATTGCGGCACAGGGCGCAGCAGGCAATGCCATTGGCGGACTTAGTGTAGGAGAGCCAATAGATATGATGTATGAATTTACAGAAATGTGCTGCGACCTGCTGCCGGTACCCAAGCCCCGCTACCTGATGGGTGTGGGTACGCCGTGGAACATACTGGAATGCATTGCCCGTGGGGTAGATATGTTTGACTGCGTAATGCCCACACGCAATGGCCGCAATGCCATGCTGTTTACATCAAACGGGGTGATAAATATTGACAATAAAAAATGGGAAAAAGATTTTTCGCCCATTGATGAAGGAATAGATTGTGTAATTAGCAACTACTACAGCAAAGCATACCTGCGGCACCTGGCAAAGGCAAAAGAAATGCTTGGCCTTACCATTGCTAGTGTACACAACCTGGCCTTTTATGTATGGCTGGTAACCGAAGCAAGAAGGCGCATTGCAGCAGGTGATTTTAAAAGCTGGAAAGAAGAGATGGTGCTGCGGCTGCAGCAGCGGTTGTGACCGTGGCCCTGTTGCTATTATAAAATCAATGGCATGGTAATTGAAAAAGTAGAGAGTTTTTAACTAATTTGTACACGAATCTTAATATCTATCCACATGAAAAAAATTATTTTATCAATTTTTTTATCTCTCCCCGTTATGCTTATTGCGCAGGTGGCGCCTGCGGCGCAGGTAATGAATTTGCCTAAAGATGCAGCAGTAGATGTAACCATTGCTGATGCAAAGTCGGGTACTATGCTCAGCAATGAAATTGTTGTATTCAGGAGTAGGGCCAATGGTACGGAGTTTCAGGGCTTATCTAATCCGGAAGGCAAGTTTACACTGCGCCTGCCATCGGGTGCTAAGTATGAAATATTTATTCTTGGCTTTAAAGATTCTACCAGTTACAATACACTGGATATTCCTGCGCTTAAGTCAAACCAGTTTTATAAAAATGCTTTTAAAGTAGATATACAGTTTGAAGCGCCCAAAGGTTTTGTACTGGACAACTGTACTTTTGAAACCGGCAAGGCCGAATTAAAACCGGAGGCGTATGCGGTGGTAGATGAACTGGCAGATTACCTGAAAAGAAAGGATGATGAAAGAATAGAAGTTGGGGGCCATACAGATAATGTAGGCAAGGCCGATGCTAATATGACGCTTTCTAACAACCGTGCAAATACGGTACGTGCCTACCTGCTGATGAAAGGCATTGCACCCGACAGGGTTACTGCAAAAGGTTATGGAATGACGATGCCCATTGCAGAAAACGATACTGCAGAAGGCCGCTCACTTAACCGCCGTACTGAGGTAAAGATTTTATAAAATAAAAATAATGCTGCGTAAACAATTTGCCTCTTTGCTGAGGCAATTTTTTTTATGCAATGTACACTGCTGTTTGATGAGGAGTTTATGAGATATGATGACAACATGTTTTAATAAGCTCTTTGATAAAGAAGCATCTTTATGAAGTAATTGAGCGATGCCCAATGGTATGCCGTTGAACTGAGCGTAGCAACGATGCTGCCACAGGCACAACTGCTGGAGACCACCAATAAAAACTTACCTATAAATGGGCGGCGTAAATTTATAGCGCTTACAAAAAATTATTTTACACCGGGCTTCCACCTGCCACTTTTTATGTAAGTAAATGCCAGTAAAAAAATGGTACTCCAGTAAACGAGTTCATTGCTCCATGCCCGCTGCAGGCTGGTATAGTCCAGCTTCATTACATACCATGTGTACAGCATGTACACGATGATGGCGATAATTTCTATGCCGAGGTTAATGGTGGTTTTGCCCGTGCCGGTAACACCATTCAGCCATATGTTGGCAATGCTCATAATAAGCATGCCTGCAGATACCATCCGCAATACAGCCGTGCCTTCTGCAATGAAACTGCTGCCCTGGCCAAACAAGCCAAAGAAGTATTGTGGAAAAATATTTACCAGCAGGCACATACTAATGCACATGCCCATACTCCACAGCATTATTTTATTGATGGCGGGTATCACTTTATCATGCCGCCCCTGACCCAGCAGGTTGCTCACCATGGTATTGGTGGTGCCGGAAAATGCCCATACAAATACACCGGCCAGGCCAAAAATATTCCGCATGGTATTGCTGATGGCTTTGGCCTGCTGATCGTGCCGGGCTTCTATTAAAATAAAAAATGCAAACCAGGTGCTTACACTTATTACAAACTGCAGCACCAGCGGCACGGCCATATTCAGTATTTCTTTGGAATGATTTTTTTGATAATGCAGATTTTGCAGCAGGTGATATTGTTTGCGCAGGCCGGTACGCAGCAGCACAAAAAGTACGGTAAGCATACCGCATGCTTCTGCAATTACAGATGCCCATGCAGCACCATTGAAACCCAATGCAGGAAAACCCCAGTGGCCAAATATCAGCAAATAATCCAGCAGTATGTTGATGCATGCCTCTGCCAAAAAACCGATAACGAGGTAGCGGCTGTTGAGTGATGCCACAAGGAATGCATTACCCATTTGAAAGAGGAAAAGAAAGGGCAGACCCATAATGCGGATTTTTAAAAAACTCATTTCCTGCGGATAGGCATGTGGGTCTGCTACCTGCTGGAGTATGTAAGGTGCCAGCAGCCATGTGATACAAATGCCTGCAAGTGCAAACTGCATGCTGATGCGTATGCCTTGTGTAAGCACAGTTTTAAAATCTCCCTCGCTGCCTGCACCTGCATAGCGGGATAGTACAGACTGTACGGCACTATTGAGCCCGTGACCGGCTACTGCAAATATGAGGTAGAATACTCCGGTGATGCCTGCATTGCCCAGTGCTTCTGCATTGAGGTGGCCGAGGAATATGCTGTTGGTAAGCATGTTAAGCTGCGGTACCAGTATAGCAAATGAAATGGGCAGGGCTATGGACAATACCTGCCTGTTGGTAACGGCTACTTTTAAATTTTTAATTGGTGCTGCTGCTTCCATAAGTCGGCAAAAATATCTTATTTTGCCAACCCGCTGCGGTTTAGTTACCAGCGGCAATTTTTAGAGCAGTTAACATTTATCTTACTGCGGTATTAAACCTTATTACTTTCAGCCTGTAAAAAATACAGCACATTGGCTCCATCTTTTGAAATACGTTCGTCTGTTACCGATACTGCTGCGGCAGATTTGTTTGTACAGATGGGTATGCATGGCATGGCATACGTGGTAATAAATAATGATGGTGCCTGTATGGCGCTTGGCACTTATCCTTTTCCGGCAGGCAGCAATGCAGAGGCGGGTGCTGCTTATTTAAAAGAGATAGTATCTGCACAGCAACTGCTGCAGCAGCCTTTTAGAAAAATGCACATCGTATATACTTATACTTCTGCAGTACTGGTGCCGCACCAGTACATGAAGCATGAACTTAAAAAGGATATGCTGGAACTGGTGCATGGCGATGTAAATGACGGCGATATAAAAGCAGACTATATGTACCGCCACCATCTGTACAATGTATACAGTGTGCCCCGGCAGGTGGAGCAGGCGGTGGGTTATTTATTTGCTGCGGACAATACCACACATTTATATTCGCTGCTGCCGGATGTATTGAAAGATGGCGGTGATGCACTGTATTGCATTTTTAACGGCCAGCATTTTACGGTAATGCTGCTGAAAGAAAGTAAGCTGCAACTGATACAAACATTCGATTTTAAAACACCGGAGGATGTGGCTTATTACCTGCTGCATCTTTGCGAAAGTTTTGTGCTTAGTCCGGCAGAAGTGCGGCTGCACCTGAATGGTATGATAGCTGTATCTGGTAATCTTTACCAGGAGATAAGCAAATATTTTATGCACCTGCAGTTGGGTACACTGCCCGGAGCATTTACTTATCCCAAAAGTATGGATGAGTATCCGCCACATTTTTTCAGTCATCTATTTGTGCTTGCATCATGCGTATAATCAGCGGCACACATGGTGGCCGAAAAATTAATCCGCCTGCTAATATGCCACATACAAGGCCTACTACAGACATTGCCAAAGAAGGCCTCTTTAATGTATTGCAAAACAACCTGGATATTGCTTCGCTAAAAACACTTGACTTATTTGGCGGTACCGGCTGCATTAGTTACGAACTGGCTAGCAGGGGAGCGGCCGACCTTACCATTGTGGAAAAAGATAACGCCATGTATGATTTTATAAAGAAAACAATAAATGAGCTGGGCTTTAAAAATATACAGTTGATAAAAGGCGAGGTGTTTAAATTTATTGATAGCTGCGGAGAAAAATTTGATTTTATTTTTGCCGGTCCACCCTATGCGCTGGGTACCATTGATGAACTGCCACGTAAAATAATGGAGAAAAAACTCCTGAAGCCAAAGGGCTGGTTTGTGCTGGAACATACGCCCCGAAATGATTATAAAAAGTTTGAAGGGTACAAAACAGAGCGTAACTATGGCACCACCATTTTTTCTATTTTTATTGCGCCTTAGTTTTTAGCCTTGTTAGCCACAGATTACACAGATTTTTTTTGCACGGTAATGTTTTGCTATAAAGAGGCGATAATGTTTTTAGTTGCTGATGATTTTTATTTATGCAATGGGGATATCTTTTTTGTAAATTTAGGGCATGGATATCAGAGAACTAATTACAATTGACAATGAAATAATGGGTGGACAAACTGTTTTTAAAGGAACCCGTGTGCCTGTTGAAGCTTTATTTGATCCTCTTGAGGCGGGCATTTCATTAGATGCGTTTCTCGAAGACTTTCCGACTGTAACAAAAGACCAGGCAATTGCATTATTGGATTGCGCTAACAAATTTTTTAACGCAAAAAACTTAGACCAACTGTATGCGGCTGTTGCTTGATGAAAACCTGCCTAAACGCCTCAAATTCGATTTTCCCTAACACGAAATTTATACGGTATGTGACAAAGAGTGGAACGGTATTAAAAATGGTGAGCTTTTAAAGCTTTTGATCGAAAATAATTTCGACGCACTTTTAACCTTCGACAAAAACTTACAACATCAACAAAATTTCTTAAAATATTCAATGGCTGTATTTGTTTTATCAGCAAAGATTAACAGCTACGAAGTGTTAACTAAATTAACCCCTGAGATTAAAGAATATCTCAATAATCCACCGCTTGCAATTGGTGGAATTGTTATTAATTTAAAATGAATTGGACTTGTTTGCCGCAAACCTGGCTTTAGCATTTACAATTAATATTACCAGCAATGCGTTTAAAACAATAATTTATTGTGTTTATTACTACCTCTTTAAATGGAACAGGCAGACCGCTTGCGCCAATAGCAATTTTAAATTGAAGAAAGCCTGTTGCCATATGGTACATTATTGCAAAACCCAATTTTGGCCGGGGGCATTTATTATTCTTTTAATTCTGTCTGAATAATTTTTTTTTCGTTCTTTCTTTCGGCCTTTCGTCTCTCTAATTTAAGCCTTTGCTGATGTTTATTTTTGTCGCCTGTAAAATGCATACTCGATTCCTGCAGCCAGGAACCCTGGCTAATCATTAAGCCATGGTAAGGGCAATTTTCAGACTTACAAATGTGTTTCGAGTATTCTCCAAAATTTCTATGCTTAATTCTTTTGTTCATCAAAATTTTTTGCTGATTTATTTTGATGTCGTCCCACATTTTCTGACTATCTCCAT
>JAYWIB010000781.1:0-1684 GCA_043789265.1 Chitinophagaceae bacterium | reverse complement strand
GGTAAGAACCATGTATGGCACTAAAAATAATTGATACAATAATAATGGCCAGCACTGGCTTTTTTAGCCAGCGGGAAAGCAGGTTTTGCATGGCGCCCCGGAACAATGTTTCTTCAAACACGGCGGGCAGCAGGGCTATTACCAGCAGCGTAATTAAGTAATCAGCAAAATTATTCATCCTTGCTATTACCGCCACCTGCCTGTTGTACTCTTCTTCTGCCGCTTTAAATTTTGCCAGCGTTTCCTTAGACCATGGAAACATTTCTGTAAACTCCTGCAGAGCGCCTACTATGGGCAGGCATGCCAGCATTATCAATATAATAACTACAGCCTGTTTCCATTTTAAGGTTTGTTTAAAACCCAGGTGGGTAAATGGTTTTACATGGCATAGCCAGGCATATAGTACAGGTGGCACAAAAAATATCAGCAGGGTAGAAATAAACTGCGACCAGCGGATAGCATTGGCATTTTCCGGCACCAATAATTTATCCATTAACTCTATGGTGGAAAACCCTTTCATGCCGCTTAAACTTATTTTCCCCAGCAAAGGCAGTAAGCTGGCAAGTGCACCCACTACAAGGCCTGCTCCTGTAAAGGCCAGTAAAATTCCACCTTGCCCTGCATAACTGTACCGCTTAGTTGCCAAATGTGCCATAACGATTGATTTATAAAGTGCGTAAATTTACAGCCAAAATATTAAGTGGTTAAAAAGTTTAGGGCTGTTACAAAAATGAAAATTTTCAGTACAATAATAATGAAGAACAATGTTAACCAATAACCGCAAACCGTAACCCATCTCCCACCATTAAAAATAAAAAACATTGCCACAAATAGGAAACATACAATTACCTGATTTTCCCCTGCTGCTTGCGCCTATGGAAGATGTAAGCGACCCGCCGTTCAGGGCCGTATGCAAAGACAAGGGTGCCGACCTTATGTACACAGAATTTATTTCATCCGAAGGATTGATAAGGGATGCCATCAAGAGCAGAAAAAAGCTGGATATTTTTGATTATGAAAAACCGGTAGGCATACAAATATTTGGCGGCGATGAAGAAAGCCTTTCACTTGCTGCAAAAATAGTAGATGTAACCAACCCCGATTTGCTTGACATAAACTTTGGCTGCCCGGTAAAAAAAGTTGCCATGAAAGGCGCTGGCGCAGGGGTGCTGAAAGATTTAGATTTGATGGTGCGGCTTACCAGTGCTGTAGTAAAAAGCACCAGCCTGCCGGTAACCGTAAAAACGAGGCTGGGCTGGGATGACAATACAAAAAATATTGAAGAGGTGGCCGAACGCCTGCAGGATGTGGGCATTAAAGCGCTGGCCATACATGGCCGCACCCGTACACAAATGTATAAGGGCGAGGCCGACTGGACCCTTATAGGAAAAATAAAAAATAATCCACGCATTACCATTCCTATTTTTGGCAATGGAGATATTGACAGCCCCGAAAAAGCAGTGGAATATAAAAACAGGTATGGGGTAGATGGCATTATGATTGGCCGTGCAGCCATTGGTTATCCCTGGATATTTAATGAAATAAAACATTTTATACAAACAGGCCGCCACCTGCCATCTCCCACTATTGAAGACAGGGTACATGTATGCCGCAAGCACCTGCACAAAAGTGTGGAATGGAAAAATGCCGTGGTGGGCATCAATGAAATGCGGCGCCATTATAC
>JAYWIB010000780.1:0-1685 GCA_043789265.1 Chitinophagaceae bacterium | reverse complement strand
CAATAAAGGGTTCATCACCCTGAATGTTAATGACGTATTGATAATTTTCCTGTAACTGTTGTAATGCATCCATACAGCGATCTGTTCCGCTGGGATGATGTGCTGCCGTCATCAGCACTTCGCCATCAAAACATTTTACATGACTGAAAATTCTTTCATCGTCTGTAGCAACAACAACTTTATTTAGCAGCTTGCTTTTTGATGCCTGCTCATACACCCGCTGCAGCATTGTTTTACCTTCAATTTCTATCAGTGGTTTTCCGGGAAACCTTGTGCTGGCATATCTTGCAGGAATGATTCCAACTATCATGCGGAGGGCTGAATAATTTCGTTGTTCTGTACAGTAAAAAATTGTGTGTCAGTTTTGTTTCTGTCGCTGAGGTAGAGCTGGTAGGCTTCAGAAAACTTTATGCGGTGATCCAGCGCCAGCGGAAAATTATTAGAGAGCGCCATCACAATTTCAGAAATTTCTCTGATGGCAAAATTATTTCCATCATGCTGTGTAATGTAATCCACCATCCTGTTTTCTTTTGCATACTGAATAAACAGCGGATTTACTTTTCGGCGGCCCACCATAAAGCGAACGCCTGCCAGTTTTGCCACGGATAAATCCAGCACATCATCATATACAAACAATACATCCGCAGGAGAAATATTATAGAGCTTGCAAAAATGCATAAATGCTTTTTCTTTATGAGCAACCTTATAATAACTGCAATGAAAACTTTCCCGGCGGGAATAAGAAAAAGCCAACTCATTTTTTTCGCCGCTGATGATGGCGGTAAGTGGCAGCCGCCTGTATAATAAATGATGACTGAACCGCATCATATTAATACCCATAGAATCCACCTCACTAAAACTGCTGTGCCCTTCTATATTTTTACGACCATCGTTGAATACGCCATCCCAGTCAAACACAAACGCTTTAACCTGCTTAAGTTTTTGTTTTAAGGTAATGGAGCTTGTAATAAAGTCTCCGTTAAAATAATCTTCGAGTGATATGTTGGATTGCATAAAGGAAGGTGTATTTTTTACTTACTATAAAAATTCAATGCACAATAATGTATGAGTTCAGGTTAATACCAAATTTATTGGCTGCTCAACATATATGCGGACGAAAACATGTTGTATCAGTTGGCTTCTAAATCCTGAATGTCCAGCATACCAATTGGTTTGCCATTTTCAGTAACCATGATGGTATCTACATTTGTTTTTTTGAAAATAGCAGCGGCATCGTTCAGCAGCAGGCTGCCTTCAATACTCACCGGTGTTTTGTATTGCAATGCTGCCAGTTTTTTGTCCAGTACGGCAGAACCATCGCTTTGCAAATGCCTTCTTAAATCGCCATCAGTAAATACACCTTTTACCTGCATATCTCCATCAGCCACAATGATGGCACCAAAGCCATACTCAGTCATTTTTACGATGGCATCTTTTACGTTGGTATCGCCACTTACCACAGGGTTTACACCATTCATTGCTTCACTCACCCTGGTAGTCATCAGTTTTGTATCCTGCAAAAACTGGTCGGTACCCAGGGTGGTAAAATGGTTATCAGTTAATGATTTCAGCACCTTCAGCGGCACTGTAATGGTGTGTGCGCCTGCATTCAGCGCATTGCGTACATGCTCATTGTTGCGTACAGAGCTAAACATAATTTTGGTATCGTATCCATAATGATCCAC
>JAYWIB010000779.1:0-1691 GCA_043789265.1 Chitinophagaceae bacterium | reverse complement strand
GGTACAATTACCCCTTTCAACTGTTATACAGCAACAAACTTGCAATAATAGTTGCATAGTGTATTACAAACGACTGAATTTTTCAACTGCTTTATGGGAGAACTGCAAATAAAAAAACAGGCCAAAGTATATGATGTGGTAATAGTGGGTTCCGGAGCTGGTGGTGGTATGGCTGCCTATGTTTTAGCAAATGCCGGATTAAAAGTTTGCCTGCTCGAAGCAGGCCCCGATTTCGACCCTACAAAAAATTCATCCCAATTAAAAAATCCTTGGGAGTCGCCCAGAAGGGGTGCCAGCACAAAGTTCCGGCCTTTTGGAGATTTTGACGCCTGCTATTGGGGATGGCAGATTGATGGCGAACCATATACCACCGCTGCCGGTACAAAATTCGACTGGTGGCGTGCAAGAATGGTAGGGGGAAGAACCAATCACTGGGGCAGGATATCACTGCGGTTTGGCCCCAAAGATTTTAAACGAAGAAGCATTGATGGCCTGGGTGACGACTGGCCTATTGGCTACGATGATGTAAAACCCTATTATGATAAAATAGATGAACTGATTGGTGTGTTTGGCAGCAACGAAGGATTGCCCAATGACCCCGATGGAATTTTTCTGCCGCCGCCAAAGCCGAGACTGCATGAACTGTTTATAAAAAAAGCAGCCACAGGCATCGGTATTCCCGTTATCCCTTCCCGGTTATCCATACTTACCAAACCAATTAATAAAGAGCGGGGTGCCTGTTTTTTTTGTGCCCAGTGTGGCCGTGCCTGCAAAGTGTATGGCGACTTTTCTTCATCATCTGTTTTAATAAAACCAGCATTGGCTACGGGCAATGTGGATTTGGTAACCAATGCTATGGCAAGAGAGGTACTTGTAAATAAAGAAGGGCTGGCTACTGCTGTATCGTATGTAAATAAAGCAGACATGCAGGAGTACCAGGTGCAGGGTAAAGTAATAGTGCTGGCTGCAAGCGCCTGCGAAAGTGCAAGGCTTATGCTCAACTCAAAATCACCACAACATCCCAATGGCATTGGCAATTCAAGCAATGTGGTGGGCAAATATTTAAACGATTCTACCGGGGCAGGCATGAGTGGTTATTTACCTGAACTGGCGGGCCGTAAAAGATACAATGAAGATGGAGTTGGCGGCATGCATGTTTATTCCCCCTGGTGGCTTGATAATAAAAAACTCGACTTCCCCCGGGGTTATCATATTGAGTACGGCGGTGGCATGTATCAGCCTGGCTATGGGATAGGCTTTGGCTTGCAAAACCAAAACGGCAAATTTGCCATCAATGGAAAAAAGAAAGCAGCAGGTGGATATGGTGCTTCCTTAAAAGAAGATATGCGTTTCCTTTATGGAGCCGGCGTAGGCATGTCGGGCAGAGGCGAAAGCGTACCGCTGGAATCGAATTATTGTGAAATTGACCCTGAAGTAGTTGACCAGTATGGCATACCTGTTTTACGGTTTAATGTAAAAAACAGCGACTACGAAATAAAGCAGGTAAAGCACATGAAGGAAACATTTAAAGAGATACTTACCAATATGGGAGCTGTAATTACTTCGGGAGATGAGGATGGGCCGGAGAATGATTATGGCATAAAGAACCCCGGCGAAATTATTCATGAAGCAGGTACCATCAGGATGGGCAATGACCCAAAAAAATCGGCGCTTAATAAATGGGCTCAGGC
>JAYWIB010000778.1:0-5887 GCA_043789265.1 Chitinophagaceae bacterium | reverse complement strand
AGCACTATCTGCTGCAGCATAAGCCAATAACAGGGCTTTAAAATATTTGTTGCGAAAATAAGGAGGTAAGTTTAAATTCTATTACACAAATCAACTATAAGAAATTTATAACAATGATTCAAACTGACAAAAAACCATTTAGCCAAACAATTCTCCCTGTATATCGCCAGTTAATTTTTTAGGTTCCCATTCCATCTCCACGCTTTTGCTGTATTCTGTAAGTTTGGCGCCCAACGCCTTCCAGCCCATTACTTCCACCAGTTTGGGTACTTTAAATTTGGCACTTCTTACCATTTGCCCACGGCCGCTTTGCACTACAAGTACAGGGTCTTCATCGGTGGTTACCATCTCCAGCCGGTTACCTTCGCCTTCTTTTATAAAGAAAAATTTATTATGCAGCGTAGTGGTTTCAATTTTAAACCGCTTGATGTTATACTGCAGCTTTTCATTGTCGAGATATACAGCCGTGATAATTTTTTCAGGATTAAATTTCTCCATCAGCAGCACTTTTTCCGGATCAAAACGCTGGGTGAGTTCCTGATCGGTAATTTCATAATTGCCATCATTATAAATTACCAGCAGCCTTTCTTCTGCATCAAACTTGCCGAGATAACCGCCTTTCTCTTCTGTGTTCAATCGCCCAAACTTATCATCAAACCATAGTTTCTTTGCATCCAGTGTGGACTTGCCTGCTTCTTTAAACTTTACTGACCTTACAGGATATTTTGTAACAATATTTCCCTGGCTGCTGCGGCCTTTTATTTCCTGCTCTTCAAAATAAAAATCAAATTCTTTTATTCTTGCACTGCAGTTGGGGCTTAATACAATCTTCACCACTTCCGCTTCGCCATTGGCGTTGGCAGAAAAATAATGTACTTTATTTTTGTCTTCGCTTTTTGCAAGATTGTACTCCTTGTCCCTGGAAACACCGGTAACATTAAAACGCTTGCCATAACTGGTGCCGCTTTTACCATCCACATAAATCATATTGTAGGTGGTGCGTTCATCATTCTTTTGAAACACTGCAACATGAATGATGTCTTTGCCAATAAAAACTTTATCTGCCACTTTCACCACTTTCATAATGCCGCCCTTGGTGAAAGCGATGATGTCATCAAACTCAGAAACCTCCGCAATCAATTCATCTTTTTTGAGACCTGTACCAATAAAGCCATCTGCAGCATTCATGTAAATCCTGGTGTTGGCAATGGCTACCTGCTTGGCGTGTATGGTATCAAATTCTTTTATCTCGGTTTTTCTTTCACGTCCTTTACCAAATTTCTTCAGCAGGTTTTCGTAATAGGCAATGGCAAAGTCAACAAGGTTAGCCAAATCATGCTTTACCTGTTTAATATCAGCTTCAAGTCCTTTTATCTGTTCGTTGAGTTCATCAATATCTAACCGGTAAATACGGCGTACCGGTTTTTCTGTAAGCTTTATAACGTCTTCCCGGGTGATGTCTCTCTTCAGTTGATTTTTAAATGGATCAAAAGCTTTGTCAATGGCTGATAAAACCTTATCCCATGTTTCATGTTTCTTCTCCAGTTCTTTATAGATCTTTTCTTCAAAGAATATTTTTTCGAGTGAAGTGTAATGCCATTTTTCCTGCAGTTCGCCGAGTTTTATCTCCAGTTCTTTTCTTAAAAGTTCTTTAGTGTTGTCAGTGGCAATTTTTAATAGTTCGCTTACAGCTAAAAATTGAGGCTTGTCTTTTACAATTACGCATGCATTGGGGCTAATGCTCACTTCACAATCTGTAAATGCATACAATGCATCAATGGTAATATCCGGAGAAATGCCTGCAGCCAGTTCAATAATAATCTCCACATCAGCAGCAGTGTGATCAGTTACTTTTTTTATTTTTATTTTTCCCTGGTCGTTTGCTTTTACAATACTTTCCATCAGCGTGGTGGTGGTAACGCCGAAGGGTACACTTTTTATCAGCAGTGTTTTTTTGTCCTGCTCTTCTATTATGGCTCTCACTCTTATCTTGCCGCCACGCCGGCCTTCGTTGTAATTACTAACGTCTGCAGTGCCGCCGGTTTGAAAGTCGGGGAAGATTTCAAACTTTCTTCCTTTTAAATATTTTATGGAAGCTTCTATCAGTTCGCAAAAGTTATGAGGTAAAATTTTTGTTGCTAAACCAACCGCAATCCCTTCAGCACCCTGTGCCAGCAGCAATGGAAATTTCATAGGCAAGGTTACCGGCTCATTCTTGCGGCCATCATAGCTCAATGCCCAATCCGTTGTTTTTGCATTGAATGCAACTTCCAAAGCAAACTTGCTAAGCCTTGCTTCAATGTATCTTGATGCAGCCGCATCATCACCCGTTCTTACATCGCCCCAGTTACCCTGCGTTTCTATCAGCAAATCTTTTTGACCAAGATTAACAAGTGCATCGCCAATGCTCATATCACCATGAGGATGAAACTGCATCGTTTGCCCGATGATGTTAGCCACTTTATTAAAACGGCCGTCATCCATTTCTTTCATCGCATGCAGGATGCGTCGCTGCACAGGCTTTAAACCATCTTCAATTGCAGGCACAGCCCTTTCCAGTATCACATAGCTGGCATAATCCAGGAACCAGGTTTTGTACTGCCCGTCGATGCCGGTGTCTTTGTGTAAATAGTCTTCTTTGTTTGCTTTTGCCATGGCCTCTCCTCCCTTACCTCCTCTCCAGAAGAGAGGAGGCGGTACATTTTATCTTTAATGAATTTATAAGACTTCTAAATCAACGGCCTCATCCTCCTTCTCCTTCCCCAAAAGGGAAGGAGCGGCGCTTCATCACTTTAATAAACTTCTAATTCTTCCAAATCAACATTTGTTTTTTAATCAACCCGAAGCCAACACCCCGATAAAATAAAAACTGCTTTTAGTTCACAGACTACTAAGCCCCTACTTCGGAGGGGTTTGGGGAGGCTGCTTTTGTCTTAATTTCAAACTCCTTCATATTACCCACCTTCCCCTGCACATCAAACAGCCCCATCGCAATCATCGTCTTTATACGCCACAGCAGGTACATATCGCCGGTAGTATGTTTTGCCTTGTTTAAAAACTGGTGAATTATTTTAGATGCTTTCTGCCAGTCCGGTGTTACAAACTTTTGCAGTTCTGCATCATAAAAATCAGGGTCATGCTGTATCAGTTTTTTGCCGCCTTCCAGTAAACGAACGCCCTTATTTTCATTGCATAGTTTTGTCCATTCATCAGGATCTACTTCAAACTCACTTAGAGTTATTTCCCTTGACAGCTTTTTTGCTTTTAAAAATTCCTTGGCAGGGATTTCATGCAGCCAGTTGGGGTAAAAAATATTTCCTTTTTCATTGATGAAAGGAAGATTGTTTAAATACAAAATAAAAACCCTTCCCTGAAATTCTTTCATGTAATGCAGCAGCCAGTAGTAGCCGCTTACATCATGTTTATTTTGTGCAGCCCATATCCAGATTTTTTCTTCCTCAATGCGGCGCATGTTGCCAACCAGCTCTGCTACGGTTTTATAATCATCCACATCGCCGCTGTCAGCCTTTCCATCTGCATCACCACCTGCAAGTACATCGCTCCACCACTGGCGGCGGGTTTCAATATCTTCACCTGCATAAAGATTGCCGAGGGGACCCACTGCATAATCATCTTTTATTTGAATTACTTCTCCTGTAAGGGTTTCATCCATTTCTATAGCCTGAGATAACACTTTTACATCTGCTTCGTTAAAAACTATATGAATCATTTTACTGTTTTTTTTGGCAAAGAGATCAAAGGAGAAAAGGAGGTAAAGGAGTAAACCATAATCTATCCTGCCTTTTTTTTCTCTTTCTCTCTTTTTTCTCTTTGTCTCTTTCTTTTTTTGCTCTTTTATCCTCTTTGCCTACTTTTTTTTTCTCTTTCTCTTTTTTATCCTCTTTGCCTCTTTCTTTTTTTGCTCTATTAAATAATACACACTAGTTGTAAAAAAATTCCTCACCCAGGGAATAGCGCTGATTACTCCCAACTGCTCCTTCGGTTTCCAGCCAAACTTGTAAGTATAAATCGGGTTGATAAAATAATGTGTTTTATTCACTACCTTATAGCCTGCATCATTTACAATACTTTCAAACCGCTCGATGGAAATGCCTGTTTCTTTTATCTCAGCAAATGCATCCACATGCTGGCCGCCTTTTTTTAAAATCCATTTATACAGCTTCATAGGCAGCAGGTGAAAATAAGGAAGCTTACTCAATATTTTATTATTCATCAGTTGCTGGTGCCCGCCAAAGGGCATTTGCCAGGGCGGGAAACCAAAGAAAATTACTCCGCCGGGATGTAGTAAATTTTTCATCCATCCAATTAATTTTTGCTGGTTGTGTATGTGTTCAATTACGTCTTTCAGTACAATGATGTCAAACTTTCCTTTAAGCTCTGTATCAATATCCACTTTGTAAATGTCTTTAGAAATAAAACTGATAACTGCCTTCTCCAGTTCTGCTTTCATAAACTCCCTTGCCAAAATCAATCTCGATTCTTCCAGTTCTACCCCCACTGCCACACAGCCTTTTTCAATAAATGCTTTCAGCACGCCGGCTTCTGCACAGCCAATTTCCAGCACCCTTGTGCCGGGCGTAATGGGTTTATATTTTTCAACAAACGGCACCACATACTGGCGGGCATTGTCTGCCTGCATGTTGAAGTAGCGGAGTTTATCGGTGTGAAATTCGAACATAGCGGCCTCACCCTCTTTCTCCCTCTCCTGTAGAGAGGGAGCGGTGCATTTTATCTTTAATAAATTTTTAAAACTCCCAAATCAACTTTATTTCTTTAATCAGCAATGAAGGCAACACTTCAATTAAATAAAAGCATTTCAAAATTTTTAACTCTTGCTTTTGCCCCTCTCCTTTGGAGAGGGGTTGGGGTGAGGTCAAACCAGATGCAGCTTAGATTTATTTTAAAACCCTGTCGTCTTCACCTCATCCTCTTATCCTTCTCCTTCAGGAGAAGGACGGTGCTTTATACCACCTCCAAACATTTTATCTTCCACATCATCTTTATTTCTTTAATCAACATAACTCAAACCCTTTGTTTCTTTAGCAATCACTCCTAAGTTTTGAGATCTTGCCTTGTTCCTCCCTTCGGGGGAGGTTAGGAGGGGCTGCTAAATATTGGTATGCCGTACAAGTGAGTGACACAACGATGATGACCAAAGAACAAATGTTTGTTACAAAATAAAAATCAAATTCATTACGCTTCAACATTCATACTGCCTCAATTCTCCCCTTTGGGGAATAATACACTTCAACGTTTATACTGTTTCCAGGGGGCTGTTTATTTCCACCTTCAAATTATCAATAATAAAATCCTGCCGGCTTGGTGTGTTTTTGCCCATATAATATTCCAGCAATTGCTGTATATGTGTTTCGGGCAGCATCATCACAGGGTCTTTCTTCATGTCGGGGCCAATGAATCTTGAAAACTCATCCGGACTGATCTCGCCCAAACCCTTGAACCTTGTTATCTCCGGTTTGCTGCCCAATTTTTTCATCGCCGCCTGCTTTTCTGTTTCGTCGTAGCAATAAATTGTTTCCTGTTTGTTGCGTACACGGAACAGCGGCGTTTGCAAAATATACACATGCCCGTTCTTCACCAGGTCAGGAAAAAACTGCAGGAAAAAAGTCATCAGCAGCAAACGGATGTGCATGCCGTCCACATCTGCATCGGTGGCGAAAACGATATTGTTGTACCGCAAATCTTCATAACCATCTTCAATGTTCAGTGCATGCTGCAGCAAATTGAATTCTTCATTTTCATACACCACTTTTTTGGTAAGGCTGAAACAGTTCAACGGTTTGCCCCTTAAGCTGAACACCGCCTGTGTATCCACACTTCTTGCCTTGGTGATGCTGCCGCTTGCGCT
>JAYWIB010000777.1:0-5890 GCA_043789265.1 Chitinophagaceae bacterium | reverse complement strand
TACATACAGTTTTGCTTTCAATAATCCTGTAAATTACACCGACATTTCCGGTCTTCAGCCGGACCCCGAGCATGATTATGATATTGATAATGATGGAGAAGACCGTTCAAACTCCGACAACGCAGATTTTTATGATTATTCCCAGGAGGGAACTCCGAGCCAATTTGAGAATGACCCAATTGTAGAAAACGAAACCTTGACCGAGGTTATAATTGAATCCAAAATTCCGGTTAATGAGTATGACTGGTGGGATAAAGACGATGAAAAAGGTGATGATCATTGGCTGTACAGTGATCCAGAGATTATGGATAGAGCTGAAAGTGGTGGGGGTGGTTTAAGTGGAACAGATAAAGCTGGTTATGGCTTAAATGCGTTAGGAACAAGTATTGGAAGTATGACTGAAATTATGAATTACGGAATAAGGTCAGCAACTTCTCAAACCGGAATGAGAACACAACTGCAAGTATATGGTAAAGCAGGTGCAAGAATGCTAAATCATTTAGAAGGTGCTAGTAGAAAACTTGGATTATTAGGGGTAGGAGTTACAGCATTAGATGCTGGTTTAAAAGGGCAATGGCAAAATCATCATACGGCTGATGTATTAATTGGATTAGGCAGTACTTATGGTTTAGCCTTACTTGGCCCAGCTGGTTGGGCAATTGGAGCGGGTTATTTTTTACTTGATGTTGGAATAAAATCTTACACAGGTAAATCAATCACAGAAAATTTATTTGACCCTAATTCCCCATAACTATGTACAATTTCATTTTTGCATTTCATTATTTATTCTTCAAAAAATTTAAGAACAATACTTCTAGGAGTATGGCAGCATCTTTTGTTGCAGTAACAATATTTTTCCATTTCTTTTTAGTTTGGAATAGTCTAAGATATTTTACAGGTATAAACATTTTACCAATTAAATCTTTTAGTCAAGATTACTTTACCAACAAGTTGTATCTATTACCACTTGCTTTTGTTTATGATTATTTATTTGTTTTATACTACACTCACAAACGAGCAATGGCGATAGTGAATAAATACCCCAAAGATTATAAAGTAGTAACGCTAAAAAATGTTTTGTTTGTGTTACTTATTATGATTGTACCCTTGCTTATAGGTATTCAATTTTTACAGCACAGTCATTAATGATAAAGCCCGAAATTGCGGGCTTTATTATTATTTAGGAATAGCTTTAAGCAGTTCATCCAGTTCTTTATCCGTGAGGTTTTCTTTTTCAGATTTATCGTAAATGGAGAGCAGATAAACGGTAGCATCAGTAATAACAATGTTTGCAATAATTCTTGCACCACCGCTTTTGCCCTTGCCTTTAGAAGCAATGGCAATACGAATTTTAAAACAACTTTTACCAATAGCCGTGCCTTGTTCAGGATTTTCTTTTAATTCCTGTACGAGTTGTAAAAGTTCTGTTTTTAGCGACACATATTTTTTGATGAGCCTTTTGGCTTGCTTTTCAAAAACATCAATCGTTTTTACTTTATAGCTCATTTAAAAAATCTTCAGCGTTACGAGCTTTCTTTTTACCAGTCCTAATCAATTTCATTTCTTCAACAGCTTCTCTTATCTCTTCCATTAGCAAAGCCTTTGCATCGGTAAGAGGTTTAGCCTTTACATACGAAATACTTCTTAATACATCCATTAACGAAGATGCTTTATTGTCGGGTATGTCTAATAATACTTTCATTGTATAAATTATTTAGTGGCAAATGCCTGTTTAGTTTTAAAATTTTGAATGTAGGTATCAATCACATTGAATAATACACCTTTGGTATTGGCATCCATTTTTTGAATACTCTTTAATCTATCAACGGTATCTTTATCATACGAAGAATTCTCTCCCTCTCCCAACAGATAATCAACAGTAACACCAAAAGCCTTAGCCATTTTTAAAGTCATTTCAATAGAAGGCAAATTTTCATTGCGTTCATATTTTCCAATGATTTCTCTGGACGCTTCAATTTGTTGAGCCAAGTCGCCTTGCGACCAGTTTTTTTCCTTTCTAAGGGTACTTATTTTGCTTCCAATGTTTAAGGTATTGCTCATTTTAGATATGTATTACAATGATTTGACAAAGATAAGAGAACTTTAGTTCATAAAAAAGTATAGTATTATTTGTTCGTTTGAGAAATGAGTTATAGATTTGCGGAACATCTTACACATATAGGAATTTAAAAATAATTTTCAACATATGGAAATAAGCGACATCAAAGCCAAACTAACTTTATCAGAGGTAATCAAGCATTACGGCTACAAGGCGGATAAACAGAACAGAATAAACTGCCCTTTTCACGAAGATAAAACGCCCAGTATGCAACTGTACTGGAAAACCCACACGGCTTCCTTCCGGAGCAAGTCTCCCGTCCTTCAACGTTTCCCAGGCGATGTATCCACGCCATGCAATGAGCGCAGGCGTGGCACTCGCCGTGCTATGGAAACAAATTACTTTTACATCATGCCCATCAAAACAAATATACCACACGACAGCGGACATTTCTTCATCACCTTCACCTGCTATAACTGGTTGCCACTGTTTGAAATGTATATTCCGATGATGATACAGTTTGAAATAACAAATAGCTATGATTTGGTTTACAACTGGTTTAATTTGCTGAAAGAAAACGGGCACCAAATTACCGGCTATGTCATCATGCCCAACCATGTGCACGCAATCATTGCATTCAGAAAAATAAAAAAGAACATAAACAAGATTATCGGTGATGGCAAAAGGTTTATTAGCTATGAAATGGTGAAAAGGCTGAAAGAGAAAAATGAAACCGCATTGCTAGATAAACTGGCATCAGCAGTAAACAAAAGCGACAGAGCCAAAGGCAAACTGTTTGAAATTTGGGAGGATAAGCTTTGATTGGAAGGACTGCATTGCCGTAGCATTTGCCTGGCCGAAAAATAAACTACATGCACCACAATCCATGCAGCGGCAAATGGAAATTGTGTGCAGAGCCTGCGTTGTATCCTCACAGTTCTGCAAAATTTTATTTGTGCGGTGAGCAGGGTGTTTATCCTGTGCTTAATTTTATGTAGTTGAATGATTTCGATTTTAGTATTATGTCATAAATTCCAGAGATAATGCTACTACAATGATGACTCGTTTTCATAGCACGGCGAGTGCTGTATGCCAGTACACAAAGCCATGGCAGACACATCGCCTGAGAAACCGTTGGGGGAGACTTGCTCGGGAAGGAAGCTTTTCATTGCGCTTGTCCTGTTTTCTTTTTTCAAAGCTGGTTGATTGTTTGGTAAAATGATTGTACAAATATGCTGTATATAAAAGGCAGTATTAAAAAAAGAAACGCTGTTTTATGCCGGAGCATGAAAAAAAGCGGACAGGAGATTATAATGAAGGAAGCAAACAATTTGTGCGGATGACTGATGCTGCTGTGGTAGTGGCCTCGCCAGGAATCGAACCTGGATCTGGAGCTTCGGAAACTCTTATACTATCCATTGTACTACAAGGCCTGAATTAAATTTTAAACAAAAGAACTATTTTATAAATGCCGCCTGACTGCCATCGCAAAAAATAATGTTGAAAGCATTTTAACAGCAATAGCTACCTGCCAAACTTTACAATATTACTGCCAAATATTTTTACAGCAATGGCAAGTAATATTACTCCAAAAAACTTTCTTATTACAGCCATTCCGTTTGGCCCGAGTGCGCTTTCTATCCATCTCATAGACTTAAGCACCAGGTAAATAACGATGCAGTTAATTAGTATGGCTATCAGGATATTTACATCTTTGTAATTTGCCTTAAGGCTCATGATGGTGGTGAGTGTACCGCTTCCTGCTATCAGCGGAAATGCAATGGGCACCACGCTGCTGCTTTTTGCATTGGCATCTGTTTTAAAAAACTCCACGCCCAGCACCATTTCCATGGCAATGATAAAAATAACAATACTGCCCGCTACTGCAAAGGAAGCCACATCAATACCCAGCACACTTAAAAACTGTTTGCCCAAAAATAAAAATAAAATCATCAGCCCGCCAGACACAATGGTGGCTAATGTAGATTTTATATGGCCGCCCATTTTTTGCCTGAGGGCAGCCAGCACGGGTACCGAACCCACCATGTCTATCACCGCAAAAAGTGTAAACGTGGCAGTGAGTATTTCATTAAATATCACCCCGTGAAAATCCATTATCCTCAAAATTTTTGCGAAGATAAGGTATCAAAAAAGAACATCAGGAATAGGCAGGCTTGTGTATTTCTTTTTCGTGTGCAATATTGGAAAGCACCTGGTACTGCAGCTTATCTTGCGTGCCTGTTATTTTTATAACACAGCCATAATGCAGCGAAAACTCATCAAATGATTTCTTTAGCGGGGTACTGGTAATATGCGATAAAATACTCCGGATAACACCGCCATGTGCCACCAGCACTACAGCCTCATCACTTGCATGATGCTGGGTAATTATTTCTGAAAATTTCAGCGAAACCCGTTCAAATAAATCCACATAACTTTCGCCGCCTTTTATACGCACATGTACATAGTCATCCATCCAGGGGTTAACTTCTTCTTTAGGAATATCATCCCATGCAAGCATTTCCCAGTCACCGCAATTTATTTCCATCAGGTCGTTGTGCAACTGTATAGGGTGCCGGGGAAATAAATGACTGGCCAGTTTTTTACAGCGCTGCAGCGGGCTGCTGTGTACAGCAGCAACAGCAGTTGGCAAATGCGCTTGTATAATTTCAGCTTCTTTACTGAAAGAGTCAGTAACATCAATATCGGCCTGCCCGTAGCAAATGCCTTTTTCTATTGCTGGTGCGGTATGCCTGATTAAATATATTTCCATATCAAGTATGCGGATAAATAAAAAATAATTTCTGTTACCTGCTGTACCGCACCGAGGCAGTCGCCGGTGTAGCCGCCAATCCATTTTTTAAAATAAGCAGCCATCAAAAATGTTGCCGGTAATATAAACAACAGTACCAATAAAAAGTTGAGCGGCAGCGAGGCAAAGGGTGCCACGCCAAAAATGCAGGCCAGCATGAGCTCTGTAGCAGTTAATTTTTTGGAGGCCAGTGGTTTGGATTTGCTTCCATCACTGGCTGTTACATACTCATGTGTTTGTATCACCAGCACAGGCATTAATCTGCTTACCGCATGTGCTGTAATAAAAATGCCCGCCAGCATGCTGTATAATTCTGTTGGGCTGCGGGCAGTAAAAGAAAAAATGCCGGTTAATTCTTTTAATAATAAAAACTTGGCGGCAAGTATCAGCAGCAGGCCGGCCACGCCGTATGTACCCAAGCGGCTGTCTTTCATAATAGACAAAATCTTTTCTTTCGTCCACCCGCCGCCAAAGGCGTCGCAGCTATCAGCAAAACCATCTTCATGAAATGCACCGGTGGTAAGTATACCTGCAATGATGGATGCAAGCACAGCGGTATTTTCTGAAACAAAGGCGTGAAAAAATAAAAATGCAGCAAAGCTCAGCAATGCGGCTATACATCCAACCAATGGAAAATACTTAGGAGATTTTTGCAGGTATGCATCACTGTGATCAATATTATTTGGAACAGGCAGCCTTGTTAAAAACATCAACGCTGTTAAAAAAATTGTCCACTCTTTTTTCAAAAAAAATATTTTATAAAATGAATATTAATTTAATGCCGGCAGCAATATGCTCCGGTGCGGACAGATTAAAATACCGGTTGCCGCCGGCATTTAAATCATTGCCGGCACTGTAACCTTGTGTAAAGGATTTAAAATACGAACAAAATATTTCACCTTCTGTTCGCTTGCCGAAATGTTTTTTCCAGCCCAGTTTGCCATAAAACAACTGAGCAGGTTTTGCAGTAAAACTGTTGGCGTCATTGAGTGGTATGGCATCTGTATAATTGTAGGTGG
>JAYWIB010000776.1:0-1693 GCA_043789265.1 Chitinophagaceae bacterium | reverse complement strand
CTTCATAAAATTTTACCCAGGGGTTCATCTGGTTCCAGCCCACATTGCCTACACAATGGTCTACATACAATAAGCCGGTGTCGGCAGGATTGTATTTGCTTTCCCACTTTCTAAAGCCCGGCATAAAGAGGCCGTTGTAATTTTTTCTTTCAATAAATAAATGAACAGTATCTCCGTAAGTATGAATGCCGCTGATAATTACTTCGCCCTCATCATCACTAAATGTAGATGGCTCCCTATACGACACAGCGCCACGCCGGGTGGTTTCGTTCCATGCTGCGGCAGCATCATCTACCCTTAGCGCCAGCACTTTTACGCCATCGCCATGTTTATAAATATGATCGGCCATGGCATTGCCTGTTCTTAAGGGAGTGGTTAATACAAAAGTGAGTTTGTGCTGCCTTATTACATAGCTCACCTGGTCTTTCATACCCGTTTCCGGACCAGCGTAGGCAAGGCTTTGAAAGCCAAAAGCTGTTTTATAAAAATGAGCCGCCTGCCTGGCATTGCCCACATAAAATTCTACATAGTCAGTTCCCTGCAGGGGGAGAAAATCTGCGGGTGTGGCATCTGTATTTTTTGGTTGTGCAGTAAGTATGTCCATAAAAATATTTTTAAAGATGGATGATAACTTGGTGTGTAAAGGAAATAGCGATGATAAGAAAGTAAAGCCCGCTATACAATACAGGCATCCATTGCAAGCGCCAGCATCAGCAGGGTGTAGCAATTGCGCTTGTCATTAAAAATTTTATGCGGATAGTCGGGATGCATCGTTATAACAAAGGTAGCGGCATTTTTCATTTTTAACCACCATAAAATCATTTGGTGCATTTCAATTTTTTGTTTTCTAAATCAGGAGCACAAAGCATATAATGTTTACACGAAGGACACCACGTGCTTTTCTTTGTGGTTCTTAGTGTCGTTTGTGTTCAATTGGTTTCATTGTGTGTGATTATTCATTTAAGCATTTCGCAATCTGCGCTTGAGAAATAAAAAATAATTAGGTTTAAAACTGACCCACCACCGGAACCAAAACCACACATAGAATCCTTTGCCTCCATAATTCAATACCTTTTATATTTGCCGTATGAAAAAAATTGGCATCCTTGGCGGCGGGCAGCTTGGGCGAATGCTGTTACAGGCAGCAGCAAATTACCCGGTAGAAACTTATGTAATGGAGAATGACCCTGAATGCCCTGCGGCACACCTGTGCCATCATTTTACCCGGGGCAATATTGCAGACTACAATGATGTATACAATTTTGGAAAACACCTGGATGCATTGACCATCGAAATAGAAAGCGTAAATGAAGAAGCTTTGTTACAATTAGAAAATGAAGGCGTAAAAATTTACCCTAAACCATCGGCATTAAAAATTATAAAAAATAAAATTTTACAAAAGCAATTTTATAAAGAACACGATATACCTACCAGCGATTTTATCATCACACAAAATTTAGCCGAGTTGCACAACAACTATCATTTTCTGGCGGCAGTACACAAGGTGGGTATGGGCGGATATGATGGCAGGGGCGTACAGGTGATACGCACAAAAGAAGATGCAGAAAATGGATTTGATGCGCCTGCAGTGCTGGAAAAAATGGTGGACATTGAAAAAGAAATAGCCGTGATAATTGCTGTGGGTAATGACGGAGACACAGCCATGTATCCTGCGGTGGATATGGTGTTTGAT
>JAYWIB010000775.1:0-1694 GCA_043789265.1 Chitinophagaceae bacterium | reverse complement strand
CCGGCCAAAAAAGCAGCGGGATAAAAGGAGCCAGCGTGGTAAGCGTACCTGCCAGCACGGGCAGCCACACTTCGCCTGCTGCCATCGTAGCGCTTTTTTCAGCCGATATTTTTCCTTTGCCCTGCGAAAAAATCCGGTGTGTATTTTCAATAACTACAATGGCATCGTCTACTATAATGCCGAGGCCAAAGAGCAATGCAAACAGTACAATAAAATTGAGTGTAACATGCGTGCCTACTATTAAATCTGCCGCAGGCAAAAACATAAACGCAACAAACATACTCAGCGGCACACTCAGCGCCACAAAGAACGCATTGGTAACACCCATAAAAAACATCAGGATGATTAATACCAGTATAAAACCAATTACAATAGAGTTAACCAAATCATTAAAGGAGGTACGTGTTTGTTTACTTTGGTCGCCGGTAATTACCACACCTAAATCTTTAGGAAACTCATTAACTTGCATTTCCTTTGTAATCTTTTTTATACCATCGCTTGTTTCTATCAGGTTTTCGCCGGCACGTTTAATGATGTTTAAGGTGATAACATTTTTTCCATTCAGGCGGGCATAGCTTTCCCGGTCTTTAATGGTGTCTTTTATTATTGCAATGTCTTTGAGGTATACAGGGGCGCCGCTTGTATTGCGTACCAGCACTTTTTCAATATCAAAACTTGTTTTAAACTGGCCTTTCAACTGCAGGTTACGCCGCATGTTGCCGACATCCAGCAAGCCTCCGCTAATATCCAGATTTTCCCGTGCCACAGCATTGGAAATATCATCAAACGTTACGTTGGCTGCCTGCATGCGGTAGTTGTCTACATTAATCTGAAACTCTCTTTCGGGCGCACCCACTAAATCCACCCTATTTATCTGCGGCAGTTCTTCCAGCCTGTCTTTTAAATCATCCGCATATTTTTTTAACCGCACCAAATCATAATCGCCGCTTACGTTTACATACATAATGGGTTGCTCACTAAAGCTTACTTCCAGCGCTGTAGGCTCCTCTGTTAAATCAGTGGGTAAATCTTTCTTTGCTTTATCAATGGCATCTTTTACTTTTTGCAGGGCTATATCCGTTTTTACATCTGTTTCAAATTCTACAGTAATGGCCGAATAATCCTGCTGAGAGCTACTGGTTACTTTTTTAATCTTAGCTCCTGTAATACCTTTAATTTGTTTTTCTATTGGCTTGCTTACCAGGTTCTCAATATCTTTTGGTGAGTTGCCCACATAAATAGTCTGCACATAAATAGTAGGTATCACAATATCAGGAAACTGCTCCTTTGGTAATGTTACAAACTGAAATATACCGGCCAGTGTAACAAACAACATCAGCAGGTAGATGGATGTTTTGTTTTTAATAGACCAGGAGGTTGGTTTAAACTCCTTAAATTTTTCTGTAAAATTTTCTAATACACTCATACATGTAGTTTTTTGCGGCAGGAGTTTACCCGCCGTTATAATATGCCGCCCTTTCAGCGCTTAGTTTTGAATATTCTATAACCTACTCTCCTAACTCAGCAAATACTTTGCATTTTAAACTCTTCATAGTTCCCCCGGAATTTATCCCGATGTATATCGGGAGGTGCGGAGGGGGTTACTGCGTTACTATTACCTGCCCGTCATAAAGGCTTTGAAAGCCTTCGCTTATCAGCACATCTCCCTGCTTTAATCCTGTTTTTATTTCGAG
>JAYWIB010000774.1:0-5904 GCA_043789265.1 Chitinophagaceae bacterium | reverse complement strand
TTTTTTTTGGATTTTCCACGGTGGTAACAGGTTCGTAAAAAGAACCGGGGGTAGCCTGTGCAAGCTGGAGTGTTTTTACAAATGTCAATAATTTTCTTGCAGTGATGGGAGCCGTTTTTTCCAGTTGCCTGTCTATTTCAAAAACGTACATCATACTATACTGACCCACATTGTTGATACCATAACCTGTAAAACCAGAGAGCGGGATAGCCTGCTGATATACTGTGCCGGTACCTGCGGTTTTTACCCAGCCGGAATCAAAGACTTCTGTACCATTAAAAACGGCAAAATCCTTTTGGGTATTCTTAAAAATATAACTGCCGGCGCCTACGGCAAAATCCGGTTTAAAAGTTTCATTAAACACATTTGCACCTGCAAACCCGATTTTGATATTACCATTGGCAGCGGCTATATTTTTAATACTGTTTACAGAATTAGTGATGGATTTTTTTGGTGCATCCGCACTTACGCCTGTATTTAAATCATTACCGCTGTTGCTTATATACAAATCGAACTTAGCCTGGCTGTGTGCCATGCTGCACAGGCACACACAACAGCATAACAATTCTATACCTTTCATTTGCATGAACAAGATTTATTACTTTAAAAAAATAAGGGGATTGGTCTTTTACTGAAAGGATGCTGGTAATAAATAAATAGCCATTGTGAAATGGCCTGAACAAAAATAAGGAAAATACTTAATTACATGAACTAATAAGGATTAATTATATGTTTTGTTTACCCATGGCAGCCTGACGCATTTCATCAGCAGTGCCGGAGCCGAGATATTTTTCGATGAGCGCATGTATCCAGTAAATGACCGGCGTTAAAATTATTGCTACCACAAATTTGTATATATAATTGCCTGTGCCTGCAACCAATACCTGGTGCAGGCTCCAGGGCTCGCCCTGCCCGGTTTGTATGCGTTTGCCCACATAAAAAGCAATAAACAATACTACAAAACTATCTACCAGTTGCGATACCAATGTAGAGCCTGTAGCCCGGAGCCAAATATTTTTTTCGCCTGTAACTTTTTTTATGCGGTGAAATACAAATACATCCAGTACCTGGCCCACTAAGAATGCCACCATCGAACCAAGGATTATCCACATGCCCTGCCCAAAAATCCCTTTAAAGGCATTATCTGGTTTATCAATATGATTGCCGATAGAAAAATATTCAGAAGGAGATAAATGTATGGCACCGTTGAACATGATGAAAGCATAACTGATAAGCACCACGGTGAGGTAAGATAAAAAGCGCACGCCTTTGGGTCCGTAATATTCGTTAATAATATCCGTCATGATAAACACCACAGGCCACAGTATAACTCCTGCTGTAAGATGAAAGCTGAACGGACTGCCAAACAACGGGATGCTGGCACGTGGTACACCCACTGTATCTTCCAGCGAAAATATTTTTACCCCCACCACTTCGGCTATCAATGCGTTGGCAACAAATACACCGGATAAAATAAGAAAGAGTTTTGTACTCCTGTTGTTCAGTATGTTGTTTATCATTGGTGCTTATTTATGCCAGAAAAAAATAGTATACCTGCGCCAGCAGACACAGGAAGTTAAACCAAAGCTGCCATTGGGCAACCTGCGGCTGCTTTTTTTGCACTAACAGCAAAAGCACTATTATGTTGAAAAAAAAATTTACCACAATGGCCCCATAGCCCAGCACTACTATAGTGCTTTCCAGCGGCTGCAACTGGATAGCCCCGTTTCCATTTCCTTTTTTCTTTGAAACTATTTCCACCCAACGGAGTATTACCGCAGCAATAAAACAACAATTACAGATAAAAACTATCCGGGAGAAAAAGCGCATGTTTGTATTTAATTTTAGTTACGGGTTTGGTTGTTACGGGTTTGGTTGTTACGAGTTTTATTTTTTATCAGGTTAGTTTCATTTTTATTTTATTTTATTTGTACAACCACATATACATCTTCAGCTTTCGCAATTCCACAAGTAAACCTACTAGTGTAAAGCAATACTTTAATCATTCATCAATGCTGCTTGAACAATTCAATACTTATCCGTTTCTTCCTGCAAGCATGGGTACGAAAGAAAAATTTTCAAAAGATTCTTCACTGATAGTGCTATCCTCATTTTTTGTAATGCGGAGCATGCGCTGGTGCTGTCCTTCGTCTACCGGCACCACCATTTTGCCGCCGGGCTTTAGCTGTGCTATTAATTTTGGCGGAATAAAAGGCGCCGCAGCAGTAATCAATACTTTGTTGAATGGCGCATACGTGGGCAGACCTTCGTATCCATCTCCATAAAAAAATTTTAAGTGTGGATATTTTGTTTTCAGCACATACTGTTTTGTTTTTTCAAACAACAGTTTTTGTCTTTCAATGGTAAATACATAGGCACCCATTTCGGCCAGTACCGATGCCTGGTAGATACTGCCCGTGCCTATTTCAAGAATTTTTTCAAATGGCTTTACCTGCAGCAACTGCGTTTGATAAGCTACAGTGTATGGCTGCGAAATAGTTTGCCCCTCGCTGATGGGAAAAGCCCTGTCTTCGTAAGCAATTTCATCAAAGGCACTATCCAGAAAAAAATGACGGGGAATATTGTTCATCGCTGCAAGCACGGCTTCTTCATTGATGCCTTTTTCCCTCAGTATATCCATTAACTTTTTTCGCAGCCCTTTGTGGCGGTAAGTATCATCATATTTTCTCATAGCAGGCTGCAAGATAAAAAAATGCCCCCGGTTTACTGAAGGCATTTGTAAAAGAAAATTTTGTATCCCGTTATTTGTAGCGTGGTGTGTGTTCATCAAAAAAATCATTCAAGGTTTTGTTCCAGTTTTTTAATTCCTCATTGCGAAGCTGATTCAGGTTGCTGTTTTTTTGATTGTATACATTGAGCGCTTTGTTAATTTCGTTCACGCCTTTGTTATAAGTATCCGTATCCGCTTTGGTTGGTTCATCTTTTTTCTCAAACTCTTTTTTAACTGCTTCAAATCTTTCTTTAGCCAAAAAATAATCTGTATATACCGTCATCTCGCCGGCTTCCTTTAAAAAAAACTGCAGCATTGCCCGGCATGCAGCAATCACTGCGTTGTCGCCTTCAAAGGGTTTTACTTCTTTTAATTTTTCCAGTCCGGCCTGTGCGTATGACTGCATGGCATTTTTTGTTTGTTCAATGCTGGTAATATTTCCTTTGGTGATGGCTTCCATCAGTTTTTCTTCCTGCTTAAACGGTTTAAAAAATAACAGGTATACTTCGTTGTAATGTTTATTAACCAGGTGTACCTGCTTTGTCATTTCGCCGAGAGATGAGGTAGATTCCACCAGGTTAATGTTATTTTTTCTTGCAAACTCAGTTTCAGCAAGGCTCATTTTTGCATTGCCTTCTTCCAGCTTTTTATCAACGCCGTCTTTTATAAGAAGAAATGCCTCCATCTCATCGTAACTCTGTTCTGCAATCTCTTCCATGTTCAGTATTTTGCCGTAGTCATCATTCAGAATATTGTAATAAAGCTTCATAAAACTTACGGCTGTATCCCTGTAACTTTTATCACCTTTCCATCCACCCAGGCCGCTGATGTTCATTCTTACTTCCTGCACTTCATCCAGTAATTTCATCCGGAGGTTTTCTACTTTTCTGGCACGCTTGCCATGAGCCGAAGCACTTGCATAGCTCATAAATTTTTTAGAAATATTTTGGCGCTGTTTGCTGATAAAATCCATGTACTGTCCTGGATCATTGATGACCTGCGCCTGTACATTCATATAAAGTGATAAAAAGAACAGGCAGAACGCCAGGGTTTTAATTATTTTCATTGTGCTGATTTTTATTTATAAAAGGGTTTTAAAATATTTCATTTATTAATCCAGTCCATCAGTATGCGGTATGCTTCTGCTATCGTTTCATCTTTTTTTATGCCATCCAGATAGGCTTCATTATTTTCTTTGCTGACGCCTGTTGATTCCATTATACGCTGCCAATCGAAGCTGTTATTGCGTACAGAAAGTGTATCTGCACAGTCCTTTTTTTCTTCAAGATCTTTAAATACATTTTTAGTGCTGGTGTAAAATGCTGTATACCCATTCCATGTAAGCGGCACCGTTCTGTTTGTTTTATACAACTTGTACCAATCAATAAATTTATTTACTGCAGCAAAATATTTGGTGGTATCCACCCTGCTTTTGCTCCTGGCAGCAAGCATTGCTATGTCGGGCAAATAAAATAACTGGTAAGTACCCGTCTTGCTGTTGTCTGACTGCAGTGCACTTTTATTAAAGCTTTCTTTGAAAGATGTATCACTGTAGATATCGGGCAGGCGTATGTCCGGCTCCACGCCCTTGCGCTGCGTGGTGCTTCCGTTTATCCGGTAAAACTTACTGCCGGTTACTTTTACAAAATCAATTGAGTTTTTTGCAGGATGTGCTGTGGTGTCCATGGGCAGTACAACCTGTGCAGTTCCTTTTCCATAAGTAGTGCCGCCCACTATCAATGCCCGTTTATAATCCTGCAGGGTGGCGCTTAAAAATTCGCTGGCGCTGGCACTCGATCCATTTACCAAAATGAGCAGCGGCCCATCGTACATGCTGCCGCGGTTGGGATCTTTTAAAAAACGCACTTTACCATTTTTTTCCTTTACAGAAGCCACAGGACCTATGTCAATAAATATTCCTGCAAGTTGCATGGCTTCCCACATGCTGCCGCCTCCATTGTTCCGCAGATCCAGAATGATGGCCTTTACTGAATCTTTTTTCAGTTTAATTATTTCCTTACTTACATCATTGGCGCATCCGTCCAGCGATAAATTATCGTAATCCGCATCATCGTTTTCCCGGCTGTAAAATCCGGGTAAATGGATGTAGCCAACAGGCTGCGTTGCATTGAGTAAAAAACTTTTTACCACACTTTCCTCGTCCGTTACTTTTTCTTTGATAAGCTTTACATTTTTTGTTTCACCTGCTGCGGTTCTTACAGTTATTTCAATTTCTTTTGGCAGGGCACCATTCAGATAAGTGTCTATCTCTTCATCCGTCAGTTCTTTTACATCTTTTTCTTTATCATTCATTTTTAATTTGACAATGATATCTCCCTTATTAATTTTTCCGCTGCGCCAGGCGCTGCCACCGGGCTGCAGGTAATTTATCTCCAGTTCATCTTTATCATTTTCATCCATGTACATGCCTGCGGTTAATTCCGCAGCATTCATTTCGGCGGCAAATGCTGTTTTAGCAGCCATGTTCATGTAGTTGGTATGCGGATCGTAGCACCAGGCAATGTCATCAAGGTAATCTTCTTCAAAGCGGGTGGTTATTGAAGAGAGTTTGTTTGCGAGGTAATTTTTTTCCAGCTTTTGCATCCGGTTTCTCTCCTGCTGTTCAAGCTTACTAAAACCGGCAGGCAATGCGGCAGGAATTTTTCCAGCAGAGTCGGCGGAGGCTTCGGCAATTTTACTTAACACACGCCATTTTATGTAGCGCTGCCAGCGCTGGTACAGTTCCTGCTCACTGGCGGCAAAGCTGGTAAAAGGCCATACTATATTATCCTGCTTTAAAAAATCAAACGGCTTTGAAAGCAAGAGGGTAAGCATACTATCGGTATGCTGTACACGCTTTTTTAATATAGCGGTACTTTTATCAAAAAAGCCCCATTGCTTTCCATTCATTTCGTCATCCAGCAGCAGGCGGTAAGCATCCAGTTCCGTTATATCTTCTTTAAGTAAAAAAAGCTTTTCATTGTCCAGGTTATCTATCCACCTGTTGTATAATAATACAGCAGCACTGTCATTCCATACCAGGGGCTGATAGTGGTGCTGTTCTAAAAAACGTTTCATCAGCAGTGCCTTTTCCTTTAATGGCTTTTGCGGATATGCATACAGCGGCAGTACAAAAAATAAAAGGTACAGGCATTTTTTCATGAAGCAATTAT
>JAYWIB010000773.1:0-5905 GCA_043789265.1 Chitinophagaceae bacterium | reverse complement strand
TGCTGTAGTGCGAAGCTAAATTATCTTCTATTTTTTTAAAAGCAGGCGGCAGTGCGGCTTTTACCGGATTTTTAACAGCGGTATCGCCTGTATACATTCTGCGTACGAGGTCTTCTGTTTGACGTACGGATAAACCATTATTTTTTATTTCAGAAAATATATACAATTGCTTATCCACCATATCTACATTTATCAATGCCCTTGCATGGCCCATACTTATTACACCCGTGCGTACCGCCACCTGTATATCCGGCGGCAGCTTCAGCAGGCGTATGTAATTTACCACGGTGCTTCTTTCTTTGCCCATGCGCTCAGATACCTGCTCGTGTGTATAATCCAGCTCGTCCATCAGGCGTTTGTAACTCAAGGCAATTTCAATGGCATTTAAATTTTCACGCTGCAGGTTTTCCAGCAGGGCAAGTTCCAGCAGTTCGTTGTCATTTGCCTGGCGGATGTACACAGGCACATCTTTAAGCCCGGCAATTTTTGCTGCCCTAAACCGGCGTTCGCCTGCTATCAGCCTGTATTTGCCGCTGGCCATACGGCTTACCGTTAGTGGCTGAATGATGTCGTGAATTTTTACGGAGGCCGCAAGTTCGCTTAAAGCTGTTTCATCAAAGTCACGGCGGGGCTGTTTGGGGTTTACTTCTATTTGGTCCAGCGCAATGCGGTTTGAGGCAGTGGTTTTTTCCACCAAATCCGTTTTTAACGTGCCGGCAGTAGTCTTTAAATCTGAATCAATATTTTGCAGCAGGCTGCGTATGCCTTTTCCAAGAGCGTCTTTTTTATTGGGTGTGGTCATATATCAATGTGCAAACCGGCCAGGCGGCTTAAATTTATTTGTTCTAAATAAACAATTCCATCATAAAATAATTTCTAATCAATACCGTGTATCAGGCAAGCACCCTGTCCCGCTGTTTTATTTTAGTAAGATCATTTTTTTGCAATATTTCTTTTGCAAGGTTTAAATAATTAACAGCGCCCTTGCTGTCTGCATCATATAAAATTACTGGCTTACCAAAACTCGGCGCTTCGCTCAGCCTTGTATTGCGGTGAATGATGCTGTTAAAAACTATGTCTTCAAAATGCCTTCTTACTTCCGCCACCACCTGGTTGCAAAGCCTTAGCCTGCCATCGTACATCGTCATTAAAATGCCTTCAATCTGCAATTCGGTGTTCAGCCTGTTTTGAACAATCTTAATGGTATTGAGCAGTTTTCCCAAACCTTCAAGTGCAAAAAATTCCGTCTGTACCGGCACCACCACACTGTCTGCAGCTACCAGCGCATTTACTGTAATCAATCCCAGCGAAGGTGAGCAGTCAATCACAATAAAATCGTATTCCTCCCTTAGCGGTTCAAGTATTTTTTTTAACACCCCTTCCCTGTTTGGATAATTGATCATTTCAATTTCGGCACCCACTAAATCTATGTGCGAGGGAATTAAGTCCAGATGAGGTACGTCTGTCTTTAGCAATACATCTTTTGCAGTGGCTTCATTTACCATACAGTCGTACAGGCTCCGGGTTACATTGTGCAGGTCAAAACCCACACCTGTAGTGCTGTTGGCCTGTGGGTCAGCATCCACCAGCAGCGTTTTATATTCCAACACAGCAAGGCTGGCTGCAAGGTTAATGGCAGTGGTGGTTTTACCCACTCCCCCTTTCTGATTTGCTATTCCTATTATTCTTGCCATTGATTTTTTTTCTTCTGTTGATACCGGTTTTGCTGCCATATTTAGTGCTTCAGCAATATTTTTTCAAATGCCGCAAAGGTACTGTTTGCACCCGCAATCAAAAATTTTAAAATCTGCTGTATTAATGCATGTGCAGCAGTGTGTATGCCAACCTGGCAAATTTAATTATTCGGCATAAATATGGGAACATTCCTGCACTGCGGTTGTTGTATTAAAAGTTACCGCATGCAAACAAACATTATGTATACAATAATATCTGGCACCAACAGGGTGGGCAGCAATACACTGAAAGTAGCCAAAGAATATAAGCGCCAGTTGCAGCAAAAAGGTGTGGACGCACAATTGCTGTCGCTTGAAGGTGATGACCTGCTGACCAATGCACAACGCCTGCAGGATATAGAAAATAAATTTGTAGTGCCTGCACAAAATTTATTGTTTATTGCGCCGGAATACAACGGCAGTTTTCCAGGTGTACTGAAGCTGTTGTTTGACAATGGCAAATCGCATAAAATATGGTGGAATAAAAAAGCGCTGATTACAGGAGTGTCTACCGGCAGAGCCGGCAATCTGAGAGGTATGGATCATTTATCGGGCATTTTAAATTATCTCCGCATAACGGTACATCCCAGTCAACTGCCCATTTCTTCTGTAGATAAATTGCTGGATGGCGATGGATATTTTACAGATAAAAATACAGTAAATGCCATAGCACAGCAACTGGATGCCTTTATTAAATGGAGCAAATAACAAGCTGGTAACATTGCTTATCTGTACGAATAATCTAACTTCACACATTTTAAGAAAGTTGTATCATCATGCGTTCTCCTCTTGGTATTTTCATCTTTGTATCCATCATGCTGCTGATGGATGCATATATTTTTCAGGCAGTAAAATTTGTAAGTCATTCCGCTTCACCCCGCAGTAAAAGCATTGTAAATTTCATTTACTGGGCAGTAGTTATTTTGGCTGTTGCCATATTTATTATGCTGCTGCTTACAGAAAATACCTTTTTGCCGGGGATAGTAAGAACATATTTATTTGCCACTATTATCGGTTTGTTTCTTGCAAAAATTTCCGTGATCTTTTTTTTATTGATAGATGATGTACGCCGGATTGTACAATGGGTGGCAGAAAAAATACTGCCGCACAAAAAAACGCTGGAAGCCTTACCTGATAATGGAATCAGCCGCTCTGTTTTTTTAAGCTGGCTTGGGCTGGCTGCTGGCGGCAGCCTGTTTACTTCACTGCTGTATGGTTTTAAAAACAAGTATAATTATGATGTAAAAAGCGTGCAACTGGCATTTGAAAACCTGCCGGCAAGTTTTAAAGGGATGAAAATTTTACAAATCAGTGATATTCATTCCGGCAGCTTTACCAACAAAGAAGCGGTGGAGCATGGTGTACAAAAAATGCTGAAAGAAAATGCCGACCTCATACTTTTTACTGGCGACCTGGTGAATGATATGGCGATAGAGATGAAACCATATATGGATGTATTTCGTCAGCTAAAAGCCCCGATGGGCGTATATTCCATACTGGGCAACCACGACTATGGCGATTATAAAAAATGGCCGGTGAATGGCTTAACACAGGAACAAAATTTAATAAACCTTCAGCAGGTACATGCGAAAATGGGCTGGCAACTGCTGATGAATGAGCATGTGGCACTTGAAAAAAATGGAGAAAAAATTGCGCTGCTTGGTATTGAAAACTGGAGTGCCAAAAAAAGATTTCCCAAACATGGCCGGCTTGATTTAGCGCATGCAGGCACAGAAGATTATCCTTTTAAAATACTGATGAGCCACGACCCCAGCCACTGGGATGCACAGGTGCGAAAAGATTATCCCTCCATTGACCTTATGCTGAGCGGACATACACACGGTATGCAGTTTGGGCTGGAGCTGCCTTTCTTTAAATGGAGCCCGGTACAATACATCTATAAGCAGTGGGCAGGGTTATACGAAGCTGGACCGCAAAAATTATATGTAAACCGTGGCTTTGGATTTCTTGGCTACCCGGGAAGAGTGGGCATACTTCCCGAAATTACTGTGATTGAACTGATATAAGCTTTGTAAGGATTCTTATTGAGGGCTTAATAAAAAAATTATTTACAGTCCACCTCCCCTACCAAAAAGACACTGCCGCATACCAGTATTAAATCGTGTAAGCCCGCCCGTTGCTTTGCATGCTGCAGGGCAATGTTTACATCATCATAACTTTCTCCCTTTAATTGATGAGCAGTTGCTTTATGCTGGAGTTCATCCGCAGGCAATGCACGTGGAATATGTGCCTGGGTAAAATAATAACTGGCAGCTTTTGGAAGCAGCGATAATATTTTATCTGCTTCTTTATCCTTAACCATACCGGTAACAATATGCAGTTGACTAAATTGGCTGGCGCAATTTTTTAACTGCTGTACCAACTGTTTTATTCCATCTTCATTGTGTGCTACATCCAGTATTATGGCTGGATTGCTGGCAATTTTTTCCCAGCGGCCATGCAGCCCTGTGGTTTCTTTTACCCTCGACAGTGCATTTTTTATTTCTCTTAAAACAAATCCAGCTTGCTGCAGTAGTGGCAAGGTGGACAATACAGTGCATAGATTTTTTGCCTGATACCACCCGGTTAAATCCAGTGAATACACTTCTGTAGAATCATTGTGATGGCATCTTAGTGTACAATGCAGCAAATCACTTTTAGTAACTACATTCATCACGCTGTACGCATCAGCCGAAAAATAAACCGGTGCATTTTCAATGCCTGCTTTGTTTAAAAATACCGGTTTTGTTTCGGGCAAATATTCACCCACCACCACGGGTACACCATGTTTAATTATACCAGCTTTTTCAAAAGCTATCTGCTCAAGTGTATTGCCCAGGATATTCATATGGTCGTACCCGATATTGGTAATTACCGAAACGAGGGGTGTAATAATATTTGTACTGTCCAGCCTGCCGCCAAGGCCGGTTTCAATAACGGCCACGTCCACATTTTCGGCAGCAAAATATTCAAATGCCATGGCCACGGTCAATTCAAAAAAAGAAGGCATTATTTCCGCTGTAAGCACTTTTGTTTTTTGTACAAAATCCACCACAAAAGATTCACTCACCATTTGCCCGTTTATCTTTATTCTCTCCCTGAAATCTTTTAAATGGGGAGATGTATACAAGCCCGTTTTATAACCCGAGTGCTGAAGAATGGCCGCCAGCATGTGACTGGTGCTGCCCTTACCATTGGTGCCGGCAATGTGTATTGCTTTAAATTTTTCGTGAGGATTGTTCAGCGCATTGCAGAGTGCGATGGTATTGTGTAAATCTTTTTTATATGCAGCAGCACCCAGCCTGCTGAACATCGGCAGTTGTGCATACATGTAATCAATTGTTTGCTGATACGTCATTGCAGCAAATATTTACTAAAGCATTTTACTGTAATAGCTGCCCAACAATTTATTGTGAGAGTAAGCTTAAGCCATTTATATATAAACGGTGCTGTGTTGCTGTGGCCAAAACGATCGTTATGATAAAATAGAGATTGAAACACAATAAAAGAGATCGGTAAAATTAATGGACAGAATTACAATACTGTTGTCCATTAAAAAATCTCTGCAAATGTAGAAATTAATTCTGCACTTTAAAATTGAAAAGCATGATGGTAATTCCTCCGTCGGAAGCCACAGGAAATTTCAATTTGGCTGCTTCTCTTTTTGCAATGGAAAGTATGGAAGCGTTACTGGTAGTGGTGCCTTTGGATACGCTGCTGCTGATAAAACCACCCGACGCATTGTATCTTATGTCAAGATATACTTTAGCATTTTCATTAAAATCATCTTCCAGTTTCAGGCTTCCCAAATTCAGCGGCCTGGCTCCTCTTACCACAGATATACCACTTCTGCCACCAGGATTGTTTCCATAACTGTCAGGCTTACCCGAAGGATCGCCTGCATCGCCTTTACCACCGGGCTTGTTGCCCTGGTACTTGTAGCCATTGTCTTCTGTAGCTCCATTACCGGTTCCGTTACCAGGGCCATTGTATGTAAACTTTGGTTTTTGTGGCTTGGATACAGGCGGTGTAGTAACGGGGGCAGGATTATTTACTTTTACAGGCTTTGCCACATTTTCTTTTGGTGGAGTGTTTGATTTAGGAATTGCCTTTTCGGGTTTGCTTACCGGTGCTGCATCTGCTTCCGCATTTTCATCCGGTTCCGCATCCGT
>JAYWIB010000772.1:0-5943 GCA_043789265.1 Chitinophagaceae bacterium | reverse complement strand
TGAATCTTTTAACAAGGGAAACGACTGTTTAAAGAGATGGTTAAATAGGGTGCGGAACTGATTTACGCCGGTGATGCTGTCCGATATGGATTCATATTTTTTGTCAGGGAAATAAACAGCATTGAGGTTTTGAAAAAAATGATCACCTGAAGCGCCCGCCACTTTTACACGGTAGCCGTGGTCTCCCATCAGGATGATTACAGCATTGTGCCGGGTATTTTTTTGGATGGTATCCAGCAGTTCTTTTATCTTACTGTTAGTGTAAGGCAGGTAACCTAAATAGGAGTCTGTTTTTGTTCCATCTACTTCTTCCACCAATGCCTGTGCAGGCCGCAGGCGATTATATTTATCGTAATAAAAAGGCGGATGCGGCATTTCAAAATGTGCATATATAAAACGGGAACGACTGCTTTTTTTTTCAGTTTCTTTTTTTACAAGGTCTAATAATTTATTGTTGTTGTTTAATTCTTCCTGTAGTTTATTTTTTGTAAGCCATTTAATTTCGAAGGGGCCTGTATAAAAATGCCAGCCCACATCTTTCATAAAACGCCGGGTAAAAGTTTGCTCTGTAATCAGTTTGGTTTTAACAGGCAGTAACGAAGATCCAACCACCGAAGGATTGCCGGCAAGATCGAATATGGAGTAATTGACAATATCATAATACCGGGAAGAAAGAAAACGAATGACACTGTTATTACGAATAAGATTATTACAGTTGGCATAATCTTCCACCGAGCAGGCATTTATATTTTTTATGCCCTCTATATAATTCATGTTCAGGATAGATGCCATTGAAAAAGGCGTAAAATTATAATTGCTTTTACTGTGGCGCTGCTGCTGAAAGCCCCGCTGCAGCAGGAAACTGTCGAGGCTGCTGTTGTCGTAATTAAATGTTTGCCGTAAACCTTCGGAACTGCAGTACTCATCAAAAAGTAAAAAATAAATATCCGGATTTTTGCAGTCTGTGCATGCTGTATAGCTGTCTTTTTCTGCACTTCCATAAATGGATAATTTATCGGGCTGTGGGCTCAGTGATTTTAAAACAATATCTGTTACATCTACAATCAGGTAAATAAGAAGCAGGATGTTAAAAAAAAAAGTAAATTTTAAAAAGTTGACTTTTCGCTTATGCAAATAAAACATCAGCGAAAAAAGAAGTATAAAAAAAGCCGGAAGCAACATACTGTAGCGGGAGAATACCGGCACATGTATTTTAAAAAAATCCTGGATGGCACCAAAGAAAAAATTAAACGAAAGCAGTATAGCTGCCAGCAATGCAGCCTTGCTGTGATTTTTATAAATAAAATAAAAGACTAAGTGGATGCAAATAGCGGCAATAAAATATGATGAAACTAACCACAGGCAATCAGCAACGGTTACCAGCCCAAAGTTTTCAGCATAACCATGCAGCACAAAAAAAACCGGGATAAGAAAAATATATACAGCACGGTTGAGTATTGTTTTCTTCATTTGTTATAAAATTTCTCCGGCCTGCTGGCTGATGCGTTTCATTAAAAATAAAACTCTGCCTGTATGTGCAGGTACCGCCCGGTTAATGATGGTAAACTTCTTTTTAAATGCTTCAATAAAATTTTCTTCTGAATAACTGGAGAAAATATCCTGCCTGTGCTGCAGCAGCAGCAATACTTTGGCATCTGTTTTAGGAACAAATTCTATAATAAGCCACGGCGACAGCGCAGCAAACAACTCTGCCATTTTATCAAACTGAATGTGGCTGTTTATTGCAAGATGATGTACCAGCGCCAGCGCCATACATAAATCAGTATGCACCCTGCTGAAAAAATCTGTCCGCTCTTCATTGCGCCATCCAATGGCCGGCGAAGGATTGCTGATGTCAAGGCAAAGCGGCAGCAGGTTGTTGATTTTTTTTGTGCGGCATACACTATACAATTTACTGATGCAGGCAATATCAGCATCCACTGCAATTGTAAACTTTCCTTTATCCGCCGTCATTTCAGCAAACAGGCCTGTATTGGTACCCATATCCAGTACAGTATCCACGGGCAGTTCATCTATCCATTGCGACAGTATATTTTTTTTATCGGTTACGTACTGCTCACTTAAAACAGTTTCTTCATAATAGTTATTCCAGTTGCTGGCGGCCGGGGCAATGTGTATGCTGTTTACAAACGACTCCAGGTTATGTATGATGTGCAGTAATTTTTTTTCGGTAAATGCTTTCGGCGAAGCGGTATCATTTTTTTTACTGTGCGCCACAGCCCCTGGTAAAAATATGTGCATCCATACATTTAAATTAAAGCGGCTTTTAAAAGGGAGCATCTGCTCCAGCAGCGAAAGCGGAATACCTGCCGGATGCAGTTGAAAAATTTTCAGCAATTGAGGTGATAAATATTTAGCAAGCAGCAGCGGTGCGATGAAACATTCTATAAACTGCCGATAGGCTGTCCAGGGTTTGCCGGCATCATATTTTTCAAAAGAAAGGCTGTCAATAAATACAGGGCGGCGTCCAATGAACTGGATATTAAAGGGCGTGGCATCTTTTAATATCATACCATGGGCAACCGATTTTTTTACAAGGCTAAGCGTAAATAATGCTGCAGCTTTCCATTGCTCAAAACACCATTCGTACGGGTAAGCAATACAACTGAGTTGCTCCGGTAAAAGGGTAATATACCAATCCGGATGGTTTAAAATATTTATATCCGATTCAGTATGGGCAAGTATTTTTTGTTCTTTAACCAGTTGACTGTACAGGCCGGATGATTTAAATAAATTGTATTGACCGGCGAAGCACTGGTTTATCTGGCGGTAAAATTTTTGTTGATATTGAAACACAAACCCGGCAGGATCCCGAAAGGATGCTGGGTGCTGCTTTGCTTCATTCATGTTCTTGCTGATTGTCCCGGTCTTTGGGCTTCCATCCAAAAAATAATTTTATTTTTAGCCAGATGGATTTGAAAAAAAATGCAAAACCCAGGACAGCACCTATAATCATTTGTACAAGGTAACTGCCGCTGCCGGGGTCAATGTATAAAAGAAATGCCTGCATAATGAATTGATAAATTTATTTTTTAAAGGTAATAATTTTTGGAGATACGGGTGCGGGAGTAACCTTCTAAATATTATTTATAAGGAATGAAGGCATCAATGACTTTATGACGAGGACACTGGTAACACTGTTGTTGGTGAGAACACAAACAACGGCGAAATCAAGGAGAAATCAAATACTAACCCACAGCGGCAGAAACCCTGTCATCTTGTTTTTTCCTTATGGCTGTATACATTTCGTACATTATTCCCATATGCGGTGCTGTAAGAACTGCCAGGCCTAAAAAAATATATCCGGCTACGGCATTTTCATTTACAAACATAAAACCTGTTAAACCAAATAGGCCAATGCCTGCAATGGCTAAAAAACTGTAAAATAATATTTGACCGGTAATTGTTTTGTATGAGAATGTATCTTTTTTCCTTAAATAAGTAATTATGTTGTGAAGAGACAGTAACGAATGCCAGATAACAAAATAGAATGTGAAGCCAAGCATCATCGGCAGGTTAAACAGAATAAAAAGTATCAACGCAAAACGGACTAAAAATTGTCCCTTATCGTTATTGCCGGAATGCCTGTTCTTTAAAAAATAAATAAAGGTGAAGGCAAAAAACAAGGTACCGTTTACTGCAAGTATATAATAACGGTTTTGGCTAAACCAATTGATGATACCCTGATTTTCTTTGCCTGATTCAAACAACAGGTAAATTGGCTTTACATCATCAAAGTGATGCATTAAAATAACACTTAGTATCAACAGTCCATACGATATTACAAATAACTTTCCGGTAAGTGTATCAGTTTTAAACTGATGCAAATCAGTTTCGCCAAAATGATAGGCAGCAAAAAAAATGAACAATAAGTTACCGGCCACAGGAAATAAAAATAAAACAGCAGCAAATAATGCCAACCGGCCCAGGTAAATTATAAAAAAATATTTGGTTGAAAATAATTTTTCAGACTCATCAGCATTTCTTTTGGCCACCAGTAAATCTGCAGCTCCGTGCGGAACACCCAGCAGCACAATACCTGCAATAAAAAGCATAAACTGTGTGTTTGGTTCCACAGGTAAAATATAGAGATGAACTAAAAGCAGTACAAAGCCAATAAGCAACAGTACAGTCTTTATCATAGCCTTTGTATATGGCTGTTAAAAAATTAAAAGGTGTGATAAAAAGTTCATCACACCTTTTGATAACAATTATGCATATTGGGCTGCAGGCTTATCTGTTTGTGCCAGCGCATATATCACCAGACCAAAACCAATCTTATTAATTGCATCTCCGATATTATAAACAATGTCCATTGAAAGGCCCTGGAATACTTTCATCCCAAATAATCCGCCCTCAGTGCCGGCAATATATCCAACAGGATAAATAGCCCATCCCACCAGCACAAACCAGCCAAGTGTTTTTACTGCGTTTTGTACCGCAGGACCGGCATTGCCGGCAAGTTTTGCCACTTCGCCAAACCACACCAGGTATACGATATAAAAGTAAGCGATACCGCTGATGAGACCCCAAATCCAGCTTTGCGTTTCTTTGCCATAAATTGCTTCGCCGATATAGCCCGTTACAAGCATTACAACTGAGGCAAATATTAATTTCCAGAGCAACGCAACTTTTCCACCAGCTTTTTTAGTGATAAGATAAAACTCCACACACATCAATGGTACAGTAAGAATCCAGTCAACATAGCGGAAAAATACAGGCGATTCGGCCGTTTCAAGATTGTAGCCTCTCATATAATAATAATGAACGGCGGCAATAAATGTAATGAGACCCGAGACCAATATGGATGTTCTCCATTTTTTGTCCACATTAGACATTTCGAAGAAGAAGAATACGGAGGCGGCCATCATGGCCATTGTGCCCACGAAAAATGTAAAGGCAACATAGTTGTTGTTTGCAATCGCATGGATTTGCAGGAGATTTTGGAACATGGTTAAATAATTTTGATGAAGTAAATTGTTTTAGAACAATAAAAATTTAAACAGAAATAGTGTTTAAACTTTATCATGCTATCTTTCAACAAGTATCTGTCTTAATGGTTTAGTAAATCAAAAAAAATTATAATGAAACTCTTATGTTTTTTTATTTTATACATTTTTTGTAAGCAATGCACGGCTGCATAGCGCCCATCTGTGTAAATTTTTTTTTATTTTTCGCAGATAGCATCTATTAAAAATCAAGAGGATACTTTTACCATTATTGAATTTTCAACCACAACTTCAGCATTAGTAAGACTGCTGTTGGTGAGAACAGCAACACAGCGACACAATGACTTATGTGTAAATCAATTTTTCTATTGTTGCGTTATGTAACATGCATCATTTTTTATGACACCAGTAAGACTGTTGTTAGTGAGAACACCACAACGGCGGGAAGAGACATGAGTTTATGAAAACGACACTGGTAACACTGATATTGGTGAAAACACCAACAACGGCGGAGAAAGCCGTTTCTGCTATGCATCACTAAGTTTCGCTATTTAGGAACGACCTTATTTCTATGTTCTCCCCAACAATCAAAAGAACGGACACCAAAAAATCACTACCCTCCATCCTTCCACCCCCACAAATACCGGCAGGCGTAGGTTCGGTAAGGACTCCACCGGGCAGATATTTCCAGCAACTGTTGCTTTAATAATTTTTTATGTGCTGTATTTATATTGTATAATTTGGCCATTGCCTGCTGTATGCCGAGGTCATCAGCAGCAAACACATCTTGCCGGCCTAATGTAAACATCAGTATCATTTCTACCGTCCACTGGCCTACGCCTTTTATTTGTGTAAGTAATTTAATCAAGTCCTCATTGCTCATTTTATGCATGGCTGCATCGGTTAGTTTTTTATCTATAAAAAACCTGCACACATTTAATACATAATTTGTTTTGGCATTGCTGAGGCCGAT
>JAYWIB010000771.1:0-1711 GCA_043789265.1 Chitinophagaceae bacterium | reverse complement strand
GTATACTCCGCACCACCATCCGGGCCTGGTACCACGTTGCTGGATGGATCTACAGCAGTAAGGCTTAAAATACCGGCATCGTACAGCGCCAGCAATTCGTTGCAGGAACTTTGCGGAATATAGGCAATGATGATTGAAATGAGCGGCATCAATATCTTTTTATGGCGCAGCATATCTTCGGCGCAAAAATGCTTGGCCGGGTAGTTAATGATATAACTCAGCGAACCGAGTTGCTCTTTCCAGAAAACAGATGCTTTTCTTTTGATAGATTTTTCGGCTTCTGTATATTCTGCTTTTAAAAGCTGGAAAGCATCCAGCCTTTCACGAAGGGCCAGCATGTGTTGTACAAAAGCTTCCATATTCATATGCCGTATTTTCTCATAAAAATCCGGACTGCTTATTTTTAATGGGGCTTTAAATTTTTGCTCAAATAAGTAATCAAGCGGCACATAGCCATCGTTTTCGTTTCTTAATTGCTGAATTTCTTCAAACGTGAGCGCTTCCTCCGGTGAGAGATGGGTATCATCCAGGTGAAACCGCACTGCCGGCATTAATCCGTATAATGAATGCAGCACTATTTTAAAATTTTCACTACCCTCATTAAGATGATACAACAATTTCCCATTTTCATTTTTGCTGAAGGCTCCGTTGTTGCGTGCTAGTGTTTTTATTACATCAATAGCCGATAGCGAAGCGCCTCTTACAGCCACGGAATAGTTATTAAGCCCCTGTAATTTAGAAGGCGGATAAGGCGAATCAAACCAGCCGGTAACTTCTCCCTCATACCTGGTTGGCCAGTTGTGGCCGGTGCATATAATTACCCGGTCAAATGCCAGCTCTTTTTTACTGGTTTCCACTTTTACTTTACCGCTAACCGTATCATCAAAAATATTCAATGCAGTTGTGTTGTAAAGCACCTGTACAGCGATGCCATTTTCTTTGGCCTGAGTAAGCAATTTATCGAACTGAGCACTTAAATATTGCCCAAAAAAAAGCCGTGGCAATACCTTATACTCATTAAAATTATGTTCATTGATATTGTATTGCCGCAGCAGTTGTTCCGGTGCTTCCATTATCCAGTCGTGTATGGGCGTAACCAGTTCGGGTATTTCATTATCCGATACATTGGTAACATGTTCGGTGCAGGCACCCTGTGTGCTGTAGGGCATGCCTGCGCCCAATTGGTTTGTTTTTTCAATGATGGTGATGCTGATGTGTGTATCATTGATATGGATTAAATGCTTCATCAAAAATAAAGCGGCAGGGCCACCGCCCAGTATACCGATATTTATCATAAAATTTTTACAGAGTTTTTAATGCATTATTAATCTGGTAAACCATTGAAATATAAATCAACAACGGGTTTTGATTATTGTTCTCAAAATTTAAACCAAAATTTATAATGCCCTTTTCCGTTCATGCGGGGTTGTTGCCCACACACTCCCACAGTCATAATAGCTGTTCCTTAGCAATAGATCAAAGAAGCAAACTTTCAAAACTGAAAAGAACTAAACATAGTGTGTGGTTGTTGGTAAAACCACCAGCAATGGCATAGCTGCCAGCCATGCTTATTTAAAAGGATAGTAAGACTGTGGCTTCGGCAGTTGGTGATTGTATGCCGCCATTCGGGGGAACACCAACAACGGCATTAATTTCCAGCCACGTCTCTTTGCCCGGCAAGTGGCGTCAAATGCAACAGAAACTGGTGGTT
>JAYWIB010000770.1:0-1712 GCA_043789265.1 Chitinophagaceae bacterium | reverse complement strand
CAGGTCAAAATTTAAAATATTTACGCAAACTGCGTGGATGGACACAGGAAGAATTTGCGTCTAAATTAAAAATTAAAAGATCACTGGTAGGCGCTTATGAAGAGGAGCGTGCTGATCCCCGGCTGGAAGTACTGGAATCGGTATCCGGTATTTTTAAGCTTACGCTGGATGAACTATTGCTGAAGGATTTAAGCGACACTGGAAGCAACTACCTTACTAAGCGCCGGATGCAAAAGATGATGACGGCGGAGCGTAACCTCATTCATTTTGTACCTGTAAAAGCTGCCGCCGGCTACCTCGCCGGCTATGCCGACAATGAGTTTATTGATGAATTGAATACTTTTACACTGCCCATGCTTAGCAGTGGCAATTACCGTGCTTTTGAAATTATTGGCGACAGTATGCTGCCCACGCCCAGCGGCAGTATTATTGTAGGAGAAAAAGCTGAAGGCGGTGCAGAGGAAATTAAAAACAATCAGCCTTATATTATTGTAAGCAGGAATGAGGGTATAGTGTATAAAAGAATTGTAAAAAACAATAAGGCAAAAAATAAACTTACGCTGGTAAGCGACAATCCCCAATACCAGCCTTACCAGGTATATGTAGAAGACATTGCTGAACTGTGGCAGGCGCAGATGGTGATAAGCAAAGTAAGTGTGCAGCAGCGCTGGGATATGGATTCGCTGGCCAATATGGTTAGTAACCTGCAGAACCAGGTAAGCTCTTTAAAGAAGAAGATGAATTAAAACAGTGCTGCATTCTTTTTTGTCGTGCCACTAAAACCGCACTGGTTTTTGAGATTACCATAAATTGTCAGCGATTTTAAAACAAGCGGGGTTTGTCAGATGAATTAAAAATCAGACAGGCATTTAATATTTAGAGTAAAAAGCAGAATCGCAATTTCAAGTTGTCCGCCATTATTTAGTGCATAACTTTTAATATTACAGAAGTAAGTTTTTCATAATTTTCATTTCAGATACATCCATTAATAATTTAAAAACAGCAGTTATGATCAAATTACAAATCATCGGCAACCTTGGTAAAGATTGCATTGTAAAAGAAGTAAACGGAAAAAATGTAATCAACTTCAGCGTGGCGCATACAGAGCGGTATAAAGATGCACAGGGTACACCAAAGGAACGAACCACCTGGGTGGAATGTGCATACTGGACGGATAAAACGGGTGTGGCGCCTTATCTTACCAAAGGCAAAACTGTATATGCTGAAGGCTCGCCAGAAGCAGATGCTTACATGAATAAAGACAACCAGCCTTCAGGCACTTTAAGAATGCGTGTGCAAAATATTCAGTTAGTGGGAGGTGTTAATTCCGGAGATGGTCAATCGGGAGCAGTTCAGTCGTCTGCACCTGCATATGGCTCCACGCCATCTGCACCACCTATAACGCAGAGTATAACAGCTGCAGCAGATGATTTGCCTTTTTAAAATTTGCAAATTCCTTATTTAAATAATACAGCCCGGTTTACCGGGCTGTATTAGTATCTGTCTCCTGGAAAAAATTATTTAACCGATTCAATCATTTTTATAGTAACGTACGATTTTAATTTGGGGCTGTATATTTCTTTAGATACATAGCTGAACTCAAGTGATTTATTTTTGAGTGCTGCAAGGTTGCCCACATATTTATCGCCGCCGGATACATAATCGCTCCATACCAGCTTTTCAGACTTACTTCCTGATAACACGGTCACATA
>JAYWIB010000769.1:0-1713 GCA_043789265.1 Chitinophagaceae bacterium | reverse complement strand
CTTTTGTTTCTTCCTGCTGACCTTTGCTGTAATCATATTTTGTTTCCCACACCTGAATGCTGCTCCCTGCCAGTGGCTGTCCGCTTTCCCTGTGCAGTACATGGTATTCGTTTACATTGTTGTGAACATAGCTGATGTTACTTACATAGATCAATTGCCGGGCAAGAATATTTTTTTGAACGGGGAAATTTGCATCCAGGCTTACCAAAATAAAATACATTCCTGCAGGCAGTGCAGGCGCTTTTATTTCTGCTGAATGTGTTTGATAATCCAGGGGATCGGGCATTGGCTCTTCCCAACGTTTTTCGGCAGCAAAGCTGGTCATATCTTTCCAGGCGCTTTCATAAGGCTGCCGGTCTATCCTTTTTATATCCTCCCTTGAAGTTTTTATAATTCTAAAATAAATTTTAGGTGCATTTTTATATTTTACCAATATGCGGAAAGGGTTAGCAGGTGTGTTTACCTGTTCAGCTTCAAAACTTAAGTAGGGTTCATTAATTTGCTTTAGCAGATTCTTACAATTTATTCCGCCCTCACTTTTTGGAAAGGCTGAAACTGCTTTTTCACAAAGTTCTTTTGCACGCTTTATTTCATATTGATGCGCTGTTTTCACATAGGGTTCAAATCCCTGGCCTTTTTCAAAATAAATTTTTGCCCGCAGGTAAATTGCCTGTGCTGATAAAGGATTGTCGTTGTAATTCTCTTCAATACGCTTTAGTGCAGCTTCATATAAGTTTTCTCTGTCAGCATTTACTGCATGCTGATATACAAAATTCAAGCGCATTAAGTCAGCATCCAGCAATGCGTCAGGCTTTGCATCCTTCAAATGAAACAACAATATTTTTTTAAAAAGCAATAGTGCATTGTATTTTAGAGATGCAGTATCTCTGGTAGTTAAATCCATATGCACAAAATCAGCAACAGGTACAAATGCATTGGCATCACTTATCGTAAAATAATAGGCAGGCCGGGTAATATCCTGTTCATCATTCATAAAATATTCTAAAGCACGATGGGCTAAAAAATCAAAAAGTGTAGGCCGGAGGTTTCTCGTGTTTTCACCTTTAATCAAGATGGGCTCCATTTGGCCCAATGCAGTTTTTTTCAGCAATGGCTCTTCACTAAGAGACGCATTATATAAAGCTGCAATTTTTGCCTTTAACTTACTCAGGCTCCAGGTATCAATATCGCTGTTATGCTCATCAGCTAATTTGGTTCTGTTATAAAATTTCCAGCGGTTGTTTTGAAAGTATTCCAAATACATTTCTGCCTGCATACTTTGCAAAATATTTTTAGAAGGCGATGCAGATTTTCCAATCACCGTATCTATAAAAAAGATATTTTTTTGCGGATTATCTTCATCTACCAGGTTGCGGTATTTTATTTGGTATATGCAGCTTTTTATTTGCTGCGGATCGTTATTTTCAATTAATGAAAGTTTGTAGATATTTACTACCTCCTTCAATGCAGATTGTGTTAATCCCTTCTTCTCAAAGCTTTCCACCCTCTCCCAAAGCTTGTTATATTTGGTTACTGATTGCGACATAGTTTTGTCAATAAAAAATGCTGAAATAATCAGGGCTAAAAAAGATTTAAAATACATGTTTGCTGTGTTTTAATTACAAAAGATGATTTATACCGTTGGCATTATTTCATCTTTTAAAAATGTTGCAATGATATGAGATGTAAGTATAGGGGAAAATACATAAATAC